>JBFGYD010000146.1:0-6145 GCA_041587615.1 Lysobacterales bacterium | reverse complement strand
GGCGCCGCCCACTCGGTGGTTATCGTGACCCCGGCGCTGGCCAGGATCGGAGCGGACCGGCAGCGAACCGAGGCGCTGCTGCCGTCCGGCGGCGACCTCGTCGTGCACGACTGGGAGGCACTGCAGCCGGGCTTGAAGCAGGCGATCCAGGCGGATCTGAGCAGCGCGTTTTTCATGTACGGCGTGCTGGTGATCCTGGTGGCGTTCAGCGTCCTGAACACGCAGTTGATGTCGGTACTCGAGCGCACCCACGAGTTCGGCATCGTGATGTCGCTCGGCCTGACTCCCGGCCGCCTGGGCCGGCTCGTGATCCTGGAGACCTCGCTGATGGGGCTGGGCGGCTTTCTGCTCGGCGCCCTCGCGGGCGGTCTGGTCACGCTCTGGTTCACCCACAACGGGTTCAGCTACCCCGGCATGGACCAGATGGCGATTCAGTTCAATCTGCCGGCGCGCATCTACCCCGAGGTGACCCCGCTGTCGCTGGTTTTCGGCCCGGCGATCGTGTTCGTCGGATCGATTGCTTCGGCGTTGTACCCGGCGCTGCGGCTCAACTGGCTGCACCCGGTCGAAGCGATGAGGGCCGTTTGAGATGGGGGGCGCCTAGCGTGCACACCGCCGGCATCATCGTCACGCTCGCCTGGCGCAACCTGTGGCGCAACCATCGCCGCACGATCATCATGCTCGCGGCGATCAGCGTCGGCGCCTGGGCGATGATCTTCATGACCGCGCTGATGCGCGGCATGGTCAACGAAATGGTTCGCGACGGGGTGCGCGCGCTGCCGGGACACGTGCAGGTGCACCACCCGGGGTATCGCGACGACCCGAGCGTCGCAAACCGGGTCGCGATGACCGATGCCGAGATCAGCGCCGCATTGACCGCCGCCGGTATCGAGCGGTTTGCGGCGCGAGTGCGCGTTCCGGCGATCGTTTCCAGCGAACGTGAGTCTCGCGGCGTGACCCTGCTCGGGGTCGACCCGACTCAGGAGGCGGCCATCGCAGCCGTCGGCAGCGCCGTTTCGGCCGGACGCAAGTTGGAAAGCGCGGAAGACACCGGCGTCGTCATCGGGGCCAGGCTCGCGGATAAGCTGGAGACCGATCTCGGCAAGCGAGTCGTGCTGATGAGCCAGGACCCGGACAATGAGGTGGCCGATCGCGGCTTCCGCGTGGTCGGGCTGTTCACGGCCACGCTCGCCGCCCATGAAGAGACGTTTGTCTTTGTTGGGCGGCAAACCTTGCAGGCGATGCTGGGAATTGGCAACGGCGTCAGCGAGGTCGCGGTCACGCAGGATGACTACCGCGCCGCGGCCTCGCTGGCGGCCCGGGTTCGCGCCGCGATGAAACCGGGTGACGAGGTGCTGCCATGGACCGAACTTGATCCGTACCTGGGTGCGATGATGGTCATGATGGACGGCTTCGTCGTGGTCTGGGTGGTCGTGATCTTCCTCGCGCTGTCGTTCGGGCTGGTCAACACGCTGGTCATGGCGGTGTTCGAGCGGGTGCGCGAGATCGGCCTGATGCTGGCGCTGGGCATGCGCCCGGCCAGCATCCTCGGTCAGATTATCGTCGAGTCGATTCTGCTGCTCGCGCTGGGACTGGCGATCGGCAACGCGGCGGCCTTCGGTACTGCCATCCCGTTGCGCGACGGCATCGATATTTCGGTCGTTGCCGAAGGCATGGAATGGTTTGGCGCGGCCAGTGTGCTTTATCCGGAAATCGAAACCGGCGACGTCGTCATGGCCAACATCGTGGTGCTCGTGCTCGGTTTTCTGGCCAGCCTGTCGCCGGCCTGGCGCGCGTCTCGCTATCAGCCCGTGGAGGCAATAACCAAGGTTTAGCCCGCATGAAGGATCAGTTGGACACGCCCGCCGTTCGCTGCATCGACCTGTGCAAGACCTATCGCCAGGGCGATCAGGACATCAAGGCGCTGGATCACGTCGACCTCGAGATCGGCAGAGGCGGCTTCGTGTGCCTGTCGGCGCCTTCCGGCGGGGGCAAAACGACCCTGCTGAACGCGATCGGTGGCCTGGACCTGCCCGACCGCGGCGAGGTCTGGGTCGCCGGCCAGCGGATCGACGGGATGAGCAAGGGCGAGCTGGCCGAGCTGCGCCTGAACCAGATCGGATTCGTGTTTCAGGCCTACAACCTGATTCCGGTGCTGACCGCGCGCGAAAACGTCGAATTCGTGATGCAGGTCCAGGGCGTACCGGCGGCCGATCGGCGGGCGCAGTCCGATGACATCCTGGCCGAGGTCGGTCTCGAGGGCCTCGAGAATCGCCGCCCGGCTCAGATGTCGGGCGGGCAGCAGCAGCGCGTGGCGGTCGCGCGGGCGATCGTGTCGCGCCCGGCGCTGGTGCTGGCCGACGAGCCGACCGCCAACCTCGATTCGAGCACCTCGGACGACTTGATGGAGCTGTTCGTCGAACTCAACGAGCACCACGGCACGACGTTCGTCATCGCCACCCACGACCAGCGCGTCATGGCCTATGCGAAAAGACTGATCAAGATGCTGGACGGGCGCATTGTCGACGATATCCAACAGCGGGCGAGGAATAAGCTCCCTCTCCGATGAGCGTGCGGGCTGGTTACCTGTTGGCGCTGATGCTGTCGTTGGCCGGGGCCCCGGTCGGGGCAGAGGTGGAGTTCGGCGGGCACGTCAAGGCACGGCTGCTCGCGGACGGCTATCCTGCGGAGAGCGTGTTCGATCCGCTGACCGGATCCGCCGCCGCCGGCGCGGAGACCGAACTGCGGGCCAATCTGTCGCTCGCGTCCGGCCCGTGGTCGCTCGAGACCGCGTGGCAGCTTTTCGCCGGCTCCGGCGACCGGTTCGAGTTGTCCAGGGACCTGGCGAGCACCGGACTGCCGGGCGTCGGACATCTGCCGAACGACGATCGCCGCTGGGTCGACCTGACCGGCACGATCCGCGACCGCAACCAGGTCGCGGCGCTGCACCGGCTGGACCGGCTCGCGGTCGGCTACACCGGGAACAACGTCGTGCTGCGCGTTGGCCGGCAGGCGATCACCTGGGGCAACGGTCTGGTGTTTTCGCCGATGGACATCGTCAATCCGTTCGACCCGACCGCGGTCGACACCGAATACAAGGCCGGCGACGACATGTTCTACGGACAGTATCTGCGGTCCAACGGGGACGACTTCCAGTTCGCGTACGTGTTGCGCCGCGACCCGATGACCGGCGAATTGGAGTCGTCGTTGGCGACGGCCGCGCTGAAGTACCACGGCATCCTCGGCGACGGCGAGTACGATCTGCTGGTTTCGAACCACTACGACGATGCGACGATCAGCCTGGGCGGCAACCTGAGCGTCGCCGGCGCGGTGCTGCGCGGTGACGCGGTGTGGACCGACACCGCCGCCGGGAGCCGGCTTCAGCTCGTGGCCAACCTGAGCTATTCGTGGGTCTGGGGCGGGCGCAACCTGAGCGGCGTGATCGAGTACTATTTCACCGAGTTCGGGCAGCGCTCGGACCGTTACGACCTCGCCAGCCTGTCGGCGAATACCGAACTCGTGAATCGGATCGAGCGAGGGGAGGCGTTCACCCTCGGGCGCAACTACCTGGCCGGCGGCGTCACGATCGAGCTGACGCCGCTGTGGCTGGTGACGCCGAACCTGTTTACCAATCTAGACGACGAAAGCGCGCTGCTGCAGATCGTGACCCGCTCGAGCCTCAGCGACAACGCCGAATTTCTGGCCGCGCTGAACCTGCCGCTCGGACCGAGCGGCTCCGAGTACGGCGGGATCGAAGCGACCCTGCCCGACGAATACCTGGCGACCGACTTCTCCCTGTTCGTCCAGTTCGCCTGGTATTTCTGAAGGAATGGCTGCATCAGGACATCGCTGAAAGGGTCCGAATGACCCGGAGCAGGTCAAAGCGCGTGATGGCCCCGACGATCTTGCCGCCTTCGACCACCGGTAGGCGTCTGAATTTTCCTTTCAAAAACAGGCCGGCGACGTAGTAGATGTCCACCGATGGAGGCACGGTCACGACATCAGTGGTCATATACTCGGCCACCGTAGCTTCCGCCGGAGGCTCGGCATCAATGCCCTCCGTAACCAGCTCGAGCAGGTCGGTTTCGGTGATGATCCCTATCAGCCTGCCATTCGAATCGACCACCGGGGCTCCGGTGACCCGATGACGCAGCAGAAAGTCCACCGCATCCATGATTCGGGTGTCAGGGCTGAGCGTGGGTACCACTGAATCCATACACTGGCTGATTTTGGGTAGGCTATTCATGGGCTGCTCCTGCAATCGCGATGCGTGACAGTCTTTGCTCTCATCGTACACGGATCACCCAAATCATTATCAGGTCCAATGTCATGCTATCCGATCGGTACGTTCGACCAACACTACGGGAAACTGCGTAGTCTCTCCGTTTCCTGCACATCGTAAGATGACCGGGAGTTGCAATCCTGAAACGACGGGCGAGCGATGGTCGACACAATGGAGGTCCTGGAGCGGCAGCGCGTGCGCGGGGGAGCGCCGCTGGCGGCGACCCGTGACGAGGCCCGGCGCCAGCTCCGCTACGAGCTGATCAGCGGGGCGAGCGGGCTGATGCTGGCTTTGTTCATGTGGGGCCACATGTTTTTCGTCGGCTCGATTCTGCTCGGCACCCGCGGCTTCGACTGGCTCGCCGAATCGCTGGAGGTCGTCTACATCGCGCAGCCCACGGTGGTCATCATCTTCGCGCTGTTCGTGATCCATGCGGTGGCCGCGGCGCGCAAGATCCCGGCCCAGTTGCGCGAGCGCCGGCGCTTCACCGCGCTGGCCAAGGAACTCAAAGCCGCGCCCGGGGGCTGGCGCGACGCGGGACACGGGCCAGGCCTGCCGCCGCACGTCGAATCCTGGCTGTGGATCTGGCAGGTGCGGACCGGGATGGTCGTGCTGGTGCTGGGCAGCTTTCACCTGGTACTGATGAGCCTGGACATCCTGACCCCGCTGTTCGGCGACCGGATCGGAATCGAGGCGGTCACGTCGCTGGCGCGCACCCAGGCGGGGCTGGTGTGGCTGTACGCGGTGCTGCTTTTGTGCGTTGAATTCCACGCCAGCGTCGGGCTCTACCGGCTGGCCGTCAAATGGGGGCTGGGAGCGCGAATTCCGCGCCCGGTGCTGCACCGGATCGAGCAGGTCCTGCTGTGGTTCTTCCTGGGATTGGGCGCGCTGGTCCTGGCGGTGCTGGCCGGCTGGCTCGACCCGCCGCTCGAGTTCCTGCTGGACTGACGTCATGCTCACAGGCTCCACCCAATGGACAATCTGACCACCACCGACGTGCTCGTGATCGGCGGCGGCCTGGCCGGCGAGCGCTGCGCGATGGAAGCCGCGGCGGCCGGGCTGAGCGTGATCATCGCCTCGCTGGTGCCGCCCCGGAGAAGCCACAGCTGCGCCGCGCAGGGCGGGATGCAGGCGGCGCTGGCGAACTGCGTCAAGGCGTTCGGCGACTCGCCCGACCTGCATTTTCTCGACACCGTGCGCGGCTCCGACTGGGGCGCCGATCAGGAGGTGGTGCGGATCTTCGTCGACTCGGCTCCGGCCGCGGTCCGGGAACTGGCCCACTTCGGAGTGCCGTGGACCCGGGTGCGGCCCGGGGTCAATCGCTACTTCATCCGCGGTGAGGCGGTCGAGATCGAGGAGCCGGCCGAAAACGCGGGCCTGATCATGCATCGGGATTTCGGCGGCACCGCCAAGTGGCGCGCCTGCTATGCCGCCGCCGGCACCGGCCACGCGGCGCTGTACGCGCTCGACAGCGAGGTCGTGCGGCTAGGGATCGAGGTCCGCGACCGGCTCGAGGCGCTGGCCCTGATCCACCAGGACGGCCGCTGCCTCGGCGCCGTGACCCGCTGCCTGCGCAGCGGCACGCTGGGCGCGATCCTGGCCTCTTCTACGGTGATCGCAACCGGCGGCTACGGCCGCATCTACGGCCGCTACACGACCAACGCGACGATCAACGAGGGCATGGGCGCGGTGCTGGCGCTGGACACCGGCGTGGTGCCGATTGGCAACCCGGAGGCGATTCAGTTCCATCCGACCGGGCTGTGGCCCAGCGGCATCCTGGTCACCGAGGGTTGCCGCGGCGACGGCGGCTATCTGCTCAACGCCGCCGGCGAGCGCTTCATGGTCGAACTGGAGCCGGCCAAG
>JBFGYD010000145.1:0-6185 GCA_041587615.1 Lysobacterales bacterium | reverse complement strand
GGCTCCGGGCCGTGAAATCCTGGTAGGCGATCACCGGCAGGCCGTCGGCCGGCACCGCGATCGAGCTGTACTGGAGAATGTTGGCACCCGGATCGTCGACCGTGCTGATCGTCTCGTCGCCGCCGGCGCAGGCCGGGTCGTTGCACTTCGCGACCTTGATCGCCTTTGCCGTGCCGTCCCAGTAGCTGATCACGGGCAAACCGTCGGCGCCGATCGCGATCGACGTGTAGTCACCGACGAGGTTGACCGGCGGGTCGTCCACCGTGGTCACCGTCTCGTCGCCGCCGGCACAGGCTGGATCGTTGCACTTGGCCACCTTCAGGCTGCGCGCGGTTTCGTCCCAGTAGCTGATGACCGGATGGCCGTCGGGCGCGATCGCCAGCGAGATGTAGTCGCCCACGGCGTTGAATTGCGGGTCGTCCACCGTGGTTGAGGTCTCGTTGCCGCCGGCGCAGGCGGGGTCGTTGCACTTGGTGACCCGCAGCGCCTGCGCGGTCAGGTCTTTGTGCGCGATCACCGGCAGCCTGTCGAGGCCGATCGCGATCGAGGTGTAGGCCCCCACCGCGTTGGCCGGATCGTCGGCCGTAGAGGTAAAGCTCCGCACGTATGGCAGCGCGATGCAGGCCACGGTCCCGTCCTGGTTGATCGCCGCGACCGCCTGCCCCGCCGGGCAGCTTCCCAGCACCCGGCGCTGCACTTGGCTGGAGTCGATGTCGGCGCCGGTCACGGTCGTCAGTCCCACGTCGTCGCTTTCGCAGGCGACCGTCCCGCTGGCCGAGATCGAGCGGATCGCGGAGCCGACCGCGCAGCCGCCGGATACCCTCAACTGAACCTCGCTGGAATCGACTTCGTTACCGCCCACGGCGTTGACGGCCACCATCTCGGCGTGCAGCGCGTACGGCACGGCGGTGATCTTCTGGCGCGGGCTGAGAACCGTATATGCGCCGCCGCTCGCGCCCTCGCGCACCCCGATATCGAGCCACAACTGATCGCCGGCGAACGGGGTCGTGCCGAAGTCCAGCTCCACCGTGAACACGCCCTCGACCACGTTGACCTCACTCAGCAGGAGCGGCGCGGTCAGAGCGACGCCGCCAACGTCGAGATCGAACACGCGAAAGCGGAAGTCGTACTGCCCGCTCGCCGCAGCGCCGTCCGCCTTCAGCACGCCCTGGTAGGTAAAGACGGTGTCCAGCGGGGCCGCCGCCGCGGACCCGAGGTGCAGAACGAAAATGAGCAAGCCGCGATTCATCGTCAAGATTCCTCCGTTAGCCTTCGAAGCCGTCAGTGAACAGCGCAGCGTCGAGCACCGCGCTGCTCCAGAACCCGCCACTCAGCGCGAACGATCCGCCTTTCGAGAGATCCGGATCGGCCTCGGGCTGAGACACGGTGCCGACCAGTTCGAAGCCCGCTCCGGCCAGCCGCCCCCCGCCACCGGCGATGACGCCGGCGGTCAGCTCGAAGTCTCCACCCGCCGCGGGTGCGCCGATGGCCGCCGGTAGGGCACAGAGGATCGCCGGCAGCAGAGCGGAGAACACATTCGCGCGCGGGCGTCGTTTGTGGCTTTCGTTCATTGCGGCGCATCTCTCCGTGACGGTGTTTGCAATAACCTAAGACCCGTCCGATCTTTTCGCTTGACCGGCGTCTAACGGTTTCGTAAAGGCTCGATAACTATTTTTCTTTTTCAGTGGCTTACAGCATATTTCTCCGATCGGTCTCTCGGCGCGAAATCGGTTGAAGCTTCAGCTGCACGCTGCGGCTCCGCGTTGGCTATCATGTCGCTATGACTGAACCCGCCGCGCCATTTCGCTGGGACGACTTCGAGGCGCTGCCGGCGGCGCGCGTACTGCGCCGCGGAGGCGCCGAGGTCGCCCTCGAGCCCAAGGCGTTCGACCTTCTCGTATACCTGATCGAGAACCGCGACCGGGTGGTGACGAAGGACGAACTGCTGGACCGGCTCTGGGCGGGACGGGTCGTGCTGGAAGCCTCCGTCAGTCAGTGTCTGAGCAAAATTCGCCGGGTCATCGATGTGGACCGCGCGACATCCGCCATTCGAACGGTTCGGGGACACGGGTTTCGTTTCGTGGCCGAGGTCCAAGCCGGGCTCCCCCCAACGCCGGCCATGCCCGGCTTCGACAGTCGTCGCCCGGGCCTCCTTGTCCTGCCGTTTCGGCGCCTGTCTTCCAACACCGGCGACGACTACATCGCCGAGAGCGTGACGGAACTGCTGATCGCGACGCTGTCTTCAGTCAGGGAACTGCGGGTCATATCGCGCACCAGCGCGATGGCGCTGGCTCGCAGCGACCGAACCCTGCCCGAAATGGCAGCCCAGGTGCAGGCTCGTTGGGTGGTCGAGGGCTCGGTGCGGGTTGCCGAGGACGCAATCCAGGTCGTCGCGCAACTTATCGACGCAGACACCGACGACCATGTCTGGGCAGCGACCTATGGGCGAGAACTGAACGACCTGATGGCGATCGAAAACGAGGTCACGCGGCAGATCGCGCGCCACGTGCGCGGCAATCTGCCGCTGACGGCGGGGCTGCCGGAACTGGCCGGCAGCGCCCTTCGCCTTTACCTCCACGGGCGTGCGCTGATAGGCCGCCGCGACGTCGCTTCGCTGCGCCTGGCGCGCCAGCACCTGAAAACCGTCACTACCGACGAGCCGGACTTCGCACCGGCCTGGGCGAGCCTCGCGGAGGTCCTGATCCTGCTCGCTCACTACGGCGGGCTAACGGCCGCGACGGCCGCAACGGAGGCGCGCGCAGCCGTGGATGAGGCGCTGAGACGCGATCCCGGGCAGCCGATTGGACGTGCGTGCCTGGGCGCCTTGATGTTCTTTTTCGATCGCGACCCCGAAGCGGCGGAGCAGGAAACCCACAAGGCGCTGAGGATCCAGCCCAATCAGAACGCCATGATGATGATGGCGAACATACGCGCCGTGCAGCGACGCTTTGCGGAAGTCCGGGTCTGGTGTCGCCACGCGCTGGAGGTCGATCCGTTCAACGTCGGGGTCAATATGAACGTCGCCGATCACCTGGTGCTGATGGGGGCCGCGCAAGAGGCCGTCGAGCAGCTTCGTGAGACCCTCAAGCTGGCGCCCGATCACGTCCCGAGTCGCGTGCGCTGCGCCTGGGCGCTGGCCCTGGTGGGAGACTCGGCGGCCGCAGATGGGATCCTCGAGGAACTTCGCGCGCAACACATGCACACCGCCGCCTACCGCGAATATGCTGCAATCGTCAGCGGCCTCAACGGCAACAGGGAAACGGCCCAACGCTGGTTCGAAGCGCTACAGCAGGGTTCCGAATTCGCGACCCCCTGGTCGCTGGCCCGGGCTGCGGCCCATGCCGGCCAGGTCGAGTCCGCTCTGAGCTGCCTGGCAACGGCACTCGAGCAGCGCTCGAGTTCGGCGCCGTTTCTCGCCGTGACCCCGGCGTTCGTGTCATTGCACGACCACCCGCGTTGGCCCGAGTTGATCGCGGCACTGTAGCCCACGGCAACTCCAGCGACCGCGCTCGCTCACGATGATCACGCGCTGCCCGTTCCCGGACCTAGATGCATGTCCTTATAATCGGGCGCGAGTTGAGGGTACTCCGCGAATGGGAGGGACTGATGATCGGCGGCCCTGACGACGCATCGGGCGAAAGCCACCCGGCCGGCGGAGAGATCAATCTGGCTCGCGAAGCGTCCTTTCGTCTCGGAGCCGTCCGCGTGGATCCCCCCACCTGCCTCGTCTCGTGGCGACAAACCGAGGTACGACTCGAGCCGCGCGTGATGAAGGTGCTGGTCGCGCTCGGCCGGGCGGCCGGCGGGATCCTGACCCGCGACGATCTGATCGACCGCTGCTGGTCCGGCCGCTTGGTTTCCGACGATGCCGTGCACCGCTGCATCGGTGCGCTGAGAAAGGCGGCGGCGACCTTCGAAACGGCGCCGTTTGCGATCGAGACGATTCCGCGCGTGGGCTACCGGCTGCTCGAAACAGCTTCGCCCGAGCCGGTGGACGGGCCCGGATCGGGTGCAGGGCCGGAGACCGCCGAACCCGCTGCGACCAGCCATCACTCGCCCGCCAGGCCGCCGCGGATGGGCGCCCGCTTGCTGGCCACTGCCGTGGTCGTCGCGGCCATCGTGGCCGTTGGTTCCTATCTCCTGTTCGAATCCACGCCGCCGTCGATGAACGACGTCCAGGTCACCGAGCCGAGCAAGCCCTCGCTTGGAGTCGTTCCATTTGCCAACCTGTCCGCCGACGGCGAGCACGAGCCTTTCGTCGACGGCTTGACCGAGGAACTCGTCACCAAGCTCGGCTCGGTCGGCGGAATCAACGTGCCCGGACGGGCGTCGTCCTTCCAAGTCAAGGGCAAAGCGCTGTCCGCGCCGGAAATCGGCAAGATACTGAACGTGCGTTACGTCCTCGAGGGCGCGGTGCAGCGGGAAGGCGACGACGTCCGCGTCACGGCTCAGCTCACCGACACCGAGACCGGCTATCAGGTGTGGTCGCAGGTCTTCGACCGGACGACGCAGACGGTCCTGGCGATGCAATCGGAAATTGCGCGCGCCGTCATCCTGTCGATCCCATCGCTGATCGGCGCCGAGGCGCAACCGCAGCCGTACGTCGACCCGCGCGCACACGAGCTGTTTCTGACCGGCCTCGGGCATCTGCGGGCACGCTATTTCGACGCCGGCTGGCCCCAAGCGCACGAGGCCTTTATGGCCGCCGTCGAACTGGATCCCGATTACGCGGCCGCCAATGCCTATCTCGCGATCACGATCTCGGAACTGCGCCCTGCCAACGCTGAACGGCGCGCCAGGGACGTGCTGGCCGTGGCGATCATGAACGCGCCCGGAAGCGCGCCGGT
Source organism: Lysobacterales bacterium (assembly GCA_041587615.1). GTDB lineage: Bacteria > Pseudomonadota > Gammaproteobacteria > Xanthomonadales > SZUA-38 > JBFGYD01. The sequence goes on along the minus strand of JBFGYD010000145.1, from coordinate 1,338 downwards.
GCTGTTCGCCGAGGGGTGGACCGCGGCCGCGTTCGGCCTTGGCGGGAACGGCCCGGATCTGGAAGCGGCGCGCCGCTTTTTCGATCGCTCGCTCGAGATCGATCCGACCAACAGCGAAGCCTTGCGTGCCCGTGCCCGCATCGAGGCCGATCCCGCGAAAAAGCTGGATCTTCTAGGGCGAGCGACCAAGATCGATCCGCTGTTCTACGCGGTGCGCCTCGATCTGGCGACGGAACTGGCGGGTCGGGGCCGGGTCCAGGAGGCGTTTCGCGAGTTCGACACGCTCTACTCGCTCGAACCCCAGCGCGGCATTCGCGGCGCCATCGAGCTGGCGCGCGCCGGCTCCGACGTCGAGGCGCTGGGGCGATACGCGTTCGGCGCCATCGGCCCGGACATCGTCACCCGGCCCGACCGGCTCCTGATCGCCGGTCTGCTGGCCGATTTCGGCGCCGTTGACGAGGCGCGCTTTCTGTACGCCTACCCGACCGCCGATCCGCTGCTGTTTCTGCCCAAGCGGCGGGAGGTGTATCTGGCCTGGCTCGATGGCGACGCCGAGGCCTCCCATCGACAGATGGCCGGTGCCGACTACTCGCGGATCGAGAGTTCCAGCGTGTTCGGCGCCGCGGTCGCGCTGTTCGCGTCCAAGCCCGACGACGCCATCGCGCTGGTGCTTGCCGCCTACCCGGATATGCCGTCTTGGGACGAGACCCGGCTCGCCGCCGTGCAATCCCTGCCGGAAGTGATCGGCGCGCACGTCTACGCGATGGCGTTGCGCCGGACCGGAGACCTGACCGGGGCGCGACGCGTGCTGATGGCGTTGGTCCCCGCGGTTCACCGGATCTATCCCGGCGAGATGCGCGCGCAGAACCGCTACCTCGGCCTGGCCGTTCTCTATGCGCAGGCGGGCGAGACCGGGCGTGCGATGGACGAACTGGAACGGGCGCGCGCGGCCGGGTGGCGGTACCCGCGCACCTACGCCTGGGTCAACTACGGGCCGTCGCCCCCGATCGACGCCGAGAACGGCTACTTGGCGCCGCTGCGCGACGTGCCCGAATTCCAGCGCATCATGCGGGAGATCCGCGCCGAGAATGCCGCCGCGCTGGATCGGTTCGAACAAACCTATCGCGTGCTGTCGCGGATCCGGGCGCTGATGGCGGCCCAGCAAAGCTTGGCGCCCGGAGTCTCCAACCCTTCCGACTAACTCTTCCACCGGCGGAGCGCCCGCCGTCGCCAAAAAATCGGCGTTTCCTCGGTATTTCATCGGCCGTTGGGGCTGGCCCGCGCGGTCCGTGCGACGCAGCATGCGCGTATCCAACCAGAGGGCCGGCAATGAACAAG
>JBFGYD010000144.1:0-6231 GCA_041587615.1 Lysobacterales bacterium | reverse complement strand
TTCCGGCAACTCATGCAATATGCGGCCTAGTTCGCCGGTTCGAAAACGAGTCGGACGGTCGGATCAGGTGCGAGGCTGGCTGCCGCGTCGGCCGGGTGCTCGCCGAACGCGCGCCGCCGCCTCGCCGCGGGTATGGACGTGGAGCTTTTCGAGAATGTTGTGGACGTGGTTTTTGACCGTGGACAGGGAGATCGAGAGGTCGCTCGCGATCTCCTTGTTGGTGAGGCCGCGGTCCAGGAGGTCGACCACCTCGAGTTCCCGCCGGGTCAGCACGGCGCCGCCGCCGCCGGCCGAAAGACGTCCCACCTGACGCAGCAGCGCGCTCGCGACGCGCCGGGTGCATTGCAACTCATTGTTGACCGCGCTCTGCACCGCCTTGACCAGTTCGTGCACGGAAGCGCTTCTGGTCACGTAGCCGGCGACGCCCCAACCCGCAACCTCGAGCACTTTGGTCGCGGTCTCGGACAGGCCGAGGGCAAGAACCCGGGCTTCCGGGTAGAGCTCGCCTACCAGGCGCGTGGTTTCTAGAGCATCGGGAAAACCGACGTCGATCAGCACCGCGTCAGGCCGGCATGCCTTGAGGATCTTGCGCATGCCCTCAACGTCCTCGGCCACGCCCTCGACCTGCAGCCGGCCATCCTCCTTGAGGACCTCGGTGAGCCCTTCGCGGTACAGACGCACGTCGCAGACGATCGCCACGGACGAGGATTCGAGCGAGTCGCCCACCTCAGATCGCGCCATATGCTTGAATCCCACCATTCGAGTGTGGTGGACGCCTTTCCGAATGGACCGCCTCGGTCGGGGTGAACTTATCCCCTCGCCGCACACACCGCTCCCGAAAACCCAAAGAAAACCGATCGCGTCCTTGCGATTGGTATGCGTTTTAAGGTTAGCAGCCAGCCAGCTCTCGCGCTAGCCCCATATTGCATGAGTTGCCGGAGCAAGAAGCCAGGCATAAGCCAGGTTGCGGTTTTCGCGCAGCGAAAGAAGCGGCCTGGCGTTGCCGCTGGCTGTGCCGTGCAATCCGGCGACAAACCGGCAACGTAACCGTTTGCATATTGCACCCGGCTGGCCGTATTCGCGTAGTTCACTAGTCCGCCGCAGTAAATACGCACCGCCGAGTGACACTCATGCAATATTGCGGGCTAGGGGGTATCTCCAGATCCGGAACAGGCTGCCCGCATGCTGGCCTCAGCCGCTCAGGCGGCGGCGGCAGCGGTCGAAGGCGCGGCTGATGCGGGTGGTGTTGCGGATTCTCTCGATCTCCGGCCACACGGCTCGCCGGCCGGCCAGCACCAGGCGTTGAAACAGCCGCGGACTCGGATTCGAGAAGGTTTTGGCCACCTCGCGCCACTGGTTGTGTGGATGGACGGTGATGTCTCCGCTGTAAGTCTGGCTGGAGATTGCGTGGGCCCGGTTGATTGCCGACTGCAGGCCGGGGATCTCCAGATGGCGCTGCGCGGTCTCCAGGACGTGTGTGATCTGGACCATCGGGCCCGAAATCATCAACTGCCGCAGGAACGGCAGCACGCCCCGGTCGCCGTGCTCGCTCTGCATGAACGGAACCACATGCGGGTTGGCCTGGCTGACGATGTAGTGATTGACGTTGTGCATCCGGTTGATGTGCGTCTTGGGCACGTCGTGGTGCACCGAACCGTCGATCCACGAGCTATGCGGCATGTAGCGAACGGTTTTGCCGCCGAAGTTCTTGGCGGTCAGCTTCACCGGCGGAAACAGGCCAGGGACAGCGCTGGAGGCCATTGCCGCCCGCCGGACGAACACGTGCGGCGCGGTCAGGTAGTTGAGCAGCCGCGGAAACTGGTGGGGATCGGCTGGCGAGACCGAGATGTTGAGCTTCCGGCTGGTGCGGGCATAGGCCTCTTCGAAGGTCAGCTTGCGGACGTTGCGATTGATGGACTTTTCCAGCACTTTCGGGTCCAAAATGCCGTAGCCGCTAAGAATTCGTCGCATGTTGAGCATGCGCGACCATTCCAGATCCAGATACTTGGGATCGAAGATTTCGTTCAGCTCCTCGTCGGTATGCGTCCCGACCACCCCGGCGATGATGCTGCCGACGCTGGAGCCCGAGATCACCCGGGGCAGCAGCTCCCGAGCCCACAGTTCCTTGATCACCCCGAGATGAAAAAGACCCAGGGTGGCGCCGCCGCTCAACAGCAGCGCCGAGCGGCCGAAGCTCTGCGCGGCCCGCTTGAAGAAATCGTGCTTCGAGTCCTCGCTCAGGTCTTCGAACTGTCCGTCGCACAGATAGTCCAGCGTGGATACGACCTCGTCGAGGTAGTCGCAGATCAGCCTTTTGGTGCCGAATTTGGCCACCCGGTAAAGCGCCGGGTTGGCCATATTGCCGAGGTTGCCGTGCATTTCCTCGCGCAGGTAAAAAGTCAGGCGCTGCACGCGGCCCTTGCGGCGCAGTTTTCTCAACAGTCGAATGCGGGCCGCAATCAGCCGATGATCGTAATCTTCGCACTCGTTTGTGAGCTTCCAGTCTTCGTGCCCGGCCAGTCGGTCATATTCGACCGCCGCCTCGCGCCATTCCTCGTAGGTGAGCGCCTGGTCCAGTCGCTCCTGGCACCGTGCCAATGCCACCTTGGTCATGTACGATCCTTCAAAAACGTGCCGGAGCGAGAGCAGGGTCTGGGGCTGATCGGTCCTTCTGGTCGGCATGCTTCCACGCTGAAATCATACACCGGGCCGACCGCCTCGAAACCAAGTACATCCCCTTAACCCGAATGCGATATGCGGACTAGCGCGCACCGCTCGGTTCGATGATCTCGACCGGCTGGCCGGGCTGGAGGCGCTCGGCGCCGCGGACGATGACCCGGTCGCCGGGCTCGACGCCCTCGGCGATGCCGACCCACAGGCCGACGGTCGATTCGATCTTGGCCTTGATCTGTTCGGCGCTGCCCTCGGCGCTGATCTTGTAGACGAACGACTCGCCGCCCCGCTGCACCAGCGCATCGCGCGGCACCGCCACCGCGGTCCGCGACCGGTCTCCGGGCAGGCTGACCTGCACCGGGGTGCCGACCAGCCACTCGCCGTCGGCCGCGCTCAGTCGAATCTCGACCATTCGCGAGACCGCGTCGCCAACCGGCACGACTGTGCGCACCGCGTGCTGGCGCTCGACGACGCCGTTTTTGACCCTTACCGGCATACCCGGCTGGACAAACGCGCTCAGCGCGATGGGCGCCGGCAGCGCGATCTCGATCCGATGGGTGTCCACCAGCCGCAGCACGTCGTCGCCAACGCCAACGTGTTCGCCCATCGACGCGAGCCTCGCAGCGACGTGCCCCGCGAACGGGGCACGGATCTCGGTTCGCGCTAGATCGCCCTCGGCGCGCTCGAGCTGGGCACGGGAGTCGGCCAGCAAATGCAGCGCCTGATCGCGCTCGGCGCGCGATTCGTCAACCAGGTTGGCCGACGCGTTGTTGTTGGCCGCGAGGTTTTCCGCGCGCTTGAGTTGCTGCTCCCGAAAGACCAGATCGGCCTCGAGCCGGGCCACGCGGGCGCGGGCGCGCTTGAGCGCCACGTTCATCAGCCGCGGATCGATCCGCGCGATCACCTCGCCCGCGTCGACCGCGGCGCCGACCTCGGCCAGCCAGGTGAGCACGCCCTCGATCTCGGCGGCGATCCGAGAATCGTTGAGGCTGATGACGGTGCCCGGGAGGTCGACCACGGGCGCCATCTCCTTCAATTCCGCGGTGGCCACCTCGACCCGCGCCGGCGGAAACGCCGGCGCCTCGTCCTGAGCAAGCCCGAGCGCCGGTAGAGCCAGCAGGCACAGCATGCTGCGCAGTGCCCTCATTTGACGGGCACCGCTTCGCCGGCGATCACTTGGTGTCGCCTCTTCGTTGCGGTGAGCTGCAGCAGGCTGGGCAGCAGCAGCAGCGTAAACAGGGTCGACACGCTCATGCCACCGACGATCGCCGCCGCCATGCCCCGGTAGATTTCGCTACCGGCGCCGGGCACGATCAGCAGCGGCAGCATGCCGAACAGGCTGGTCAGCGTGCTCATGAAAATCGGTCGCAGCCGGTAACGCAGCGCTTGGTGCACGGCGTCGGTCCGGCTCATGCCTTCGGCCTCGGCGGCGCGCGTCTGGGCCACCAGCAAAATCGCGTTGTTGACAACCAGGCCGAGCAGGATGATGAACCCGATCATCCCCAGCAGATCGAGCGGCTGGAACTTGATCGCATTGACCAGCGTAATCGCCAGCACCCCGCCGACGGCCGCCAGCGGGATCGAAATCACGACCAGGACCGCGTCTTTCAGCGAGCGAAACAGCCCCGCCATGATCAGCACCAGCAGGCCGAACGCGGTCAGGAAATTGAGGCCCAGGGTGCCAATCGCTCGCTCCAGGTCTTCGACGCTGCCGGCATACTGAATCACGCCGTCGGCCGGCATCACCGCCTTCAATTGGGGCGCGATCGAGGTTTTCAGCTTCGCGATCAGGGCCTCCAGCGACATGCCCTCGGGCGGGTTGACGATGACGCTGTAGGCGCGCGCGCGGTTGATCCGCACGACGAAGGCCGGCGACGGCGCGATGTCGATTGTGGCCAGCTCGCCGAGCGGCACCACGCCGCCTTCGGGGGTGGCTAACGGGAGCGCCGCGATCGCCTCGGGCGTCTCGATCCGAAGGGTCTTCAGGTAGATGTCGACGCGCTCGCGGCCGGTGAAGTACTCGCCCAGCCACACGCCCTGCCCCAGTTCGAGTATCACCCGGGTCAGGTCCTCGCGGTTCCAGCCGACCTCGGCCAGGCGCACGTCATTGGGCGAAAAGCGCAGCTCGTTGGCCTCGGCAAACGGGTCGGGCTGCGGTTGCGCCGAGGACCCGGGCAGCGTCGACGGGATCAACTGCATAGCCTTTGACACGGCCGGTTTGAGCGCCTCCAGGTCGGTCGAGGACAGCCGCATCTCGACGCTGTTGGTGTCCTCGAAACCACCGAACAGGCTGCGCCTGAGCGTGAAGCCAAACATATCGGGAACCCCGGCCGTGATCTCGTTTTGCACGACCTGCTGAAACGCCTCCAGGTCGGTTCCGTCGACCGGATTGATCGCCAGCCAGCCACCCGAGCCGCCGGGGAACGACCACAGGAAATAGTCGCGGATGGCCGGCTCCTTTTCGCCGCTTAAGTGCGGCGCCAAACGGCGCTGCAGGAGCTGCGCGATCTCGCGATCGGACGTGTCGACATTGGTCCCGGGCGGGAAAAACAAGAAACTGTCCACCGTGTCGCGCTTGACCGGCGGCAGGTAATTGCTCTCGGGCCAAAGCGCGACGCTCAGCAGGATCGAACCGGCCATCAGGCCGCCGATCCAGGCAAGTCTCTTGGGCTGGGTGTTGGTGAGCCGGATCAAGGTGTCGGCCAGGCGATCCCAGGTGGAGTCTTTGGCCGGAGGGCTTGGCAGGTGGCGCATCCAGTAGCGCGCGGTCGTGGGCAGGATCGTGATCGCGACCAGCAGCGAAACCGAGACCCCGATCGCGATCGTCAGCGCCAGGTCGGCAAACATCTGCCCCTCGACGTCCTTCAAGAACATGATCGGAATGAAGATCGCGACCGTGGTCGCGGTGGAGGCCAGCAGCGCGCCCCAGACCTGACTGGTCCCGTGATCGCTCGCGGTCGCCGGCGATTCGCCCGCCTCGCGCAGCCGCACGATGTTCTCCAGCACGACGATCGCGGCGTCGAGCACCATGCCGGTGGCGAACGCCAGACCGGCCAGCGAGATCACGTTCAGCGAGCGCCCGGCCGCCGACAGCACGACAAAGGTGGCCAACAGCGAAATCGGAATCGCCAGCGCGATGATCAGGGTGGCCCGCCACTGGCGCAGAAACAGCCACAGCACGCCGATCGCCAGCAGCACGCCGGCGAACAGGTTTCCGGCCAGCAAATTGATCGAGCGATGGATGTAGAGCGCCGGGTCGAAGCTGTACTCGGCCCGCATACCCCGCTCCGCGAACACCGTCGCGTTGAGTTCATCGATCTTCGCCTTCACGCCCTCGAGCGCCTCGAGCACGTTGGCGTCCGAGGTTTTGGTGATCGCCAGGCGGGCCGCGGCCAGCCCGTTATGGTAGATGAAACCCTCGCGTTTGGGCGGGCCGTACTGGACCGTCGCCAGGTCGCCGAGCTTGATCGGCAGGCCGCCGCGCCATTCCAGAATCAGGCCCTTGAGCTCATCCACATCGTAGCGTCCCTCGATCCGCAGGGTGTAGCTGCGCCGGCC
>JBFGYD010000143.1:0-6239 GCA_041587615.1 Lysobacterales bacterium | reverse complement strand
TCAAGCTGGCTGGGACTGGTTCGCGCTGAAGCTGGACGATGACGCTCGCCTGATGCTGTACCGCTTGCGCGACCGTGACGGCGGGATGCATCCGTTTGCGGGAGGAGTCTTCATGCCCGCGCTCGGCGCGGCCAGACAGCTCACGGCCGATCAGGTCCAGTACCGGGTCCGGCGGCGTTGGACCAGTGCGACGACCGGTGCCCGTTATCCGGTCGCGTGGCGCCTCGAGATCCCGGACTTGGACCTGGCGCTGGAAGTCGAGCCGCTGGTCGACGGCCAGGAGCTCGATCTGTCGTTTCGTTATTGGGAAGGGGCGGCGAAGTTGAGCGGCACCCGTGCCGGGCGAGCCCTGACCGGCCGCGCCTACGTCGAGCTGACCGGCTACGATTGAGATCGCGAAAGCAGCATCCAGCGCGGGTGCGCTGACGCATCCCGAAGACTATCAACGCAAAGACGCGAACGCGCAAGGGCGAGCCAATGAGTCTAGGCAAAGCGCTCGAACTGGATTGCGGCGAACGCCGAATCGCTGCACTTCAGTGGGGTGACCCGGACGGCGCCCCGGTGCTGGCGCTGCACGGCTGGATGGACCACGCCGGCAGCTTCGCCGAGCTGGCGCCGCTGCTCGACGGCTGCCGCACCGTGGCGATCGACTGGCCCGGGCACGGTCGGTCGCCGCTCGATCCTGGCGGCGATCATTTCCACTTCGTCGACAACGTCGTGGTCATCGACCAGGCGCTGGCGGCCCTGGGCTGGAGCCGCGCCCACCTGCTGGGGCATTCGATGGGAGCGGCGTTGGCTCTGCTCTATGCCGCCGCCTATCCGGATCGGGCGGCCTCGCTGATCAGCATCGACATGCTCGGCCCGATCAGCGACGAACCGGGGGATTTTCCAACTCGGCTGCGGCGGGCGCTCCAGGCCCGGTCCGACTACGCGGAGCGGCGTCGCCATTTCGACACACGGGAGGCCGCGATCGCGGCTCGGGTGAAGCCGGAACTGAGCTCACAAGGCGCGACGCTGCTGGCCGAGCGAGGCCTCGAGCAAACCCCCGACGGCTGGACCTGGTGCGGCGATCGCCGGCTCAAGCTGCCGAGTCTGACCCGACTGACCAGCGATCAAATTGACGCCGCCCTGCGCGCGACCGACGTCCCGACGCTGGTCATCCGCGCCGCCGGCGACCGGCCGCAGCGGCTCGAGAAAATGTTCGCGCGGCGCTTCAAGGAGTTGCCGCGCGGCACGCTGGCGACGCTGCCGGGCGGCCACCATCTGCACCTGGAGAATCCCGGCCCCTGCGCCGCGACCATCGTCGAATTTCTTCTCGGTCCTGGAGCCGCGGAGGAGTCGTAGCCCGATTGACCGCTTCGGTGTACAAGCCCCAAATCCGCCAGCGCGACCTTGGTCTTCAGAAGACCTCTCTTCGTTAGTATCGCCAACCTACTGGTGGGCGATACCGTCCCACTCCAGCCCGCGCGCCAGTTCCTCCAGCAGGGCGCGGTACTCCAGCGAGGCGAGCGCAAACTCGGCGTCCAAGCGCTCGAGGTCCGAATCAGCGCCGAGGTCCTCGAGCTGGGCGGCCAGGTACGCGCCGGCCCTGAGTCGAGTGACGGCGAACTCCTCGCTGAGCGTGAACGAAAAGCGCTCGCCCCAGCGCAGGCCGAGCCGAAACACCTGCATGCCGGCGGCGAGGTGGCGGCGGATGTCGGGGCTGCTCAAGTCCTGGCGGCGGCAGCGGATGGTGGCCGCGGCATCGCGCTCGGAGCGAAGGTCGCACTCGTCCCCGAGCTCGAGTTCGCCCACGCAGCGGCCGGTTCGCAGCCATGCCGTCAGATGGGTGCAGATCCGGTTGTTGATGTCCGGCGCGGACAGCTCGAGTCCGTCGACGTGCATGCGCAGCGAGGTCGCCACGTCGTCGGCCTGGCGGGTGGTGGCGCAATCCACAACGACCCAACCGGCGTCGAGGTCGAGATAGGCGTCCACCGCCCGTGGCTTGACGAACGCGCGCGGCAGCAGATCCATCAGGACTTCGTCTTTGAAGCGCAGCTTGTCGCGGCGCCCCGGCGGGCGGCCCGTCCGCTCGCGTGCCGCGGCGATGCGCTCACTGAGGGCCGCGCGGACCACCGCCGCGGGCAACACTTTTTCCTCCAGCCCGTAGCGCACCAGGTGGCAGGTGCCCACGCTGTGGACCAGTTCCCCACGTTCCGGCCCATAAGGCGAGACCCAGCCGGCGCTGGCCGCCTCGAGTCGCCCACACGGTGCCAAGCGCGCCGCTTCCAGCTGATCGCCCAGCGACTCGCTGGTGAGCGCGGCGGCACGATCGATGCGGTAAGGACGTAAATTCTTGAACAACCGTAATCTCCAAGACGAGGGTGGCGGACCGGGGATCCGCGCGGGGGCGAAGTTTGGCACGAATCGGGCCGCCGCGCGACCGGCCCCGCGGACCGCGAAACGCACCTGCGACGGCTCTCCAGCGGGGCGCCGAACAGCGGCCAAGGGGCGACCGCGGAGGCTCAGCTCGGCGCGTGGACTTTTACCCGGGAGGCGTATATGGTACCCGGGATTTGTCGACCCGGGAGTGGCGGTAAAAATGAAGCATTGGCTGCCGCTGGTATTCGGATTTGGTCTGCTGGCAGGCTGCGGTGCGCCGCACGTCAAAGACCCACTGGAGGCCGGTGAGATCGCCTCCGGAGCCACGATCGGTTTGTTGCCAATCAACTTCCTGGAACGGCCGGCGGCCGATATCAAGAAAAACGCCGTTCGCTTTGCCGGCAGCATCGGACAACTGGCGGCGGCCAAGGGCAAGGACACCAAGCGACGGAAATTCAGCGAAGCGCTGTTGGCTCAGGATTACCGCTATCAGCAGCAGGTCAACGAATCTCTGGCTCGGCGCCTCGCGAACGCCGGCCTGACCGCGACACCGCTCGAGTTTTCGCGCAGCATCGACAACGTGCTTGGGGAAGTGCCGCCCCGGCGGTTCGAAAAGCGTTATCCGGACTCGCCCGCAAGCGACCTGCTGCTCGATATCTACGTGGACTTCGTCGGCTACTCAGCGGAGAAGCTGGGCGAGCCTTACCTGCCGACGTTTCACATCGGGGCGCGGCTGGTCGATACGCGCAGCAAGACCACAGTCTATGAGTCGCTGATTCATTACCGATCCTTCGACGTCGAGGGCGAGCAGTCCACGATCGAGCCAGATCCCCAGTACACGTTCGAAGACTTCGACGCCTTGCTGGCCGAGCCCGGAAAGGCCAAGCGGGGGTTGGAACTGGCGATCGACGCGGTGATCGACCGGCTGGTCGAAGAGTTGTCGCCGGCGGCCGCCTGACCGCGGGGGCGCGGACAGGTCAGCATGGACCACGAAGATCCGGCCGACATCGCCCACCACCTGGCCGAGCTGAAGCTGGAGCACCGCGCGCTGGACGAGGCGATCCAGCGCCTGCAGCAGGACCCCTCCGCCGACGACCTGCAGATCAGGCGGCTCAAAAAGCGCAAACTGATGCTCAAGGACGCGATCTCGCGCCTGGAGAGCAAACTGATCCCCGACCTGGACGCTTAGGAAGATTCTACGCGGCTTCGAGTCGGTCGCTGCCGGGCGGCGCCGGCGTCAGTTGCCAGATCGCGTGCCGCACTTCCTTGCTGAGCACGATCTTGGCGTCCTGAATGACGATTTCCAGCGCTTCGTCGTACACCAGCTTGCCGTCTTCGGCGGTCTCCAAGACACCCGCTCGGCGGAGCATTCGGATGAAATTTTTGAACAGTCGGCGATCGAAGAACTCCGGCGTGTCGAACGCGTAGATCACGGCCAGACGACGCGCTGTCAGTTGACAAAGGGTCTCGAGCTCCGGCGCGCTGAGCTGACCCGAGCCGTTTTTTACCAGCAGCGCCACGGTGATGTAGAACCGTTCCAGCGAGGAAAAGATCGGCCGGCTGAGCAACCGCAGCTGGAGCGCCTGGAAGGTTTCTCCATGGGCTCGCTTCAGCAGCCCGGGCTGGTCGCTCGGCAGCAGCAGGCCAAGGCGCTCGAACAGCGCCAGGCAGTCCTGGCAGGCGGCCAGAAATTGTGGCGTGTCCCAAACCAGAAACAGCTCGTCTTTCAAGAACGGGTAGATGACGCGGCCCATGCGCAACAGGTCTTCGCGGGCGAAGGTGACGTTGTTGCGGAACACGCAAGCACACCACGAATAGAGCGCCACCAGGTGAAGGATGTTGTTACGAAAGTACGACAGCCGCCAGGCCTGCGTATCGTCGCACACGATCAGGTCGCCCAGGGGGTCCGCGCGGCGCTGCACGACCCCCAGGCGCTCGGCGTGGGCGACGATATCGGCCGCCGGCAAATCGGTGACCGCGGTCAGCGACGAGTACGGAAGCTCGCGCATCAACTCGCGCAGCAGGTCGATCTGCGCGACCAGATCGGTTTCGGCCATCGCGTTGCGCGGACTGGACAGCAGCGCCACGGCGACCAAATTGATCGGATTGACCGCCGCTGCTTCGTTGATGCCGCGCATGACACCCTCGGCCAGTTCGTCGACCGCCGCCGACAGCCACGGCGGGCGCGCGCCGTCGGCGGGGATCTCGTCGGCCCACCCCGGATGACAGGCGCTCAGGTGCTGGCTCAGGTTCAGCGGCCGCCCAAAACCGACGTCGACCTGGCCGAACTTCTGTTTCAAGATCGAAAACGAGCGAAACAGCCCGGCCAGCGTCTCTTTTTTCTTGCGGCCTCCGGAGAGCTCCGACAGGTAGGCGTTGCCCTCCACCAGCCGCTCGTAGCCGAAATAGACCGGCAGGAAAACGACCGGCCGCTGCCGGTGGCGCAGGAAGCTGCGTACGGTCATCGCCAGCATGCCGGTCTGCGGTCGCAGCGAGCGCCCGCTGCGGCTGCGGCCGCCTTCGATGAAGTATTCCATCGCCACGCCGCGCGAGAAGATCGTGTCCACGTATTCATGAAAGACCGCCGAGTAAAGCGGGTTGGCGGCGAAGCTGCGACGCAGGAAAAAACCACCGCCGCGGCGGATGATGGAGCCCGCCACCGGCATGTTCAGGTTGACCCCGGCGGCGATGTGCGGGACCGGGAAGCCGTTGTCATAGACCAGATAGGAGATCAGCAGGTAATCGATGTGGCTGCGATGGCAGGGGACGTAGATGATCTCGGCCCCCTTGGGCACGTTCAGCAGGTGGTTCAGGTGATGGACCCGGACCCCGTCGTAGATGCGGTTCCAGAACCAGCGCAAGATGCGCGCGCACACGACGATCAGCGGATGGGAGTAGTCGGCGGCGATCTCGAGCGCGTAGCCGCGCGCTCGCTTGCGCACCCGGCGCTCCGACTGTTTCTTTTTCTCCGCCTCGGCCCGGATCATCTCGCGGACCCGGCGGGATCGCAAAATCCCGTCGATCAGGGTACGCCGGTGGGACAGGTCGGGACCGATGACCGCGGTTCGAGTCAGGCGGAAATGGACCCGCAGCAGACGCGAAATTTTGCGCGCGGTGCGCGGATGCCCGAGGTCCTCCTCGAGGGCCTGGCGCAGGGAGATCGGCCGCGAAAACCTGACCAGCGTGTTGCGACCGTGCAGCAGGACGCTGATCAAACGCCGGAACCGGCCAGCCACCGGCCAATTTTCTGAAAACAGAACTTTGAACCAGCCTGCTTCTTTGTCCCGGGCACGACCCAGGAAAATGGACACCGGGATCAGCCGGAGGTCGAGTTCCGGGTCTGCCTCACAAGTCTCGAGAAGGAGCGACAAGTCGTCCAGGTGCGCGCGCCAGTCGGTCCGGCGCACGATCCAGCCGCGCAGGTGCTGAAGCGGCACCAGCCGCCGCAGCCGCTCTCCAGGCACTTCGCTGAGCGGCTCGAACGGAAGCGGCAAGCCCGCCGCGCGGCAAACCTTTTGCAGAATCATCTGGCTGGACAGCGCGTCGCTTTCGAGCACGTAGCACACCGGCTGGTCGGCGGGAATGTCCGGGGTGGTCGGCAGCACCCGCTCGCGCACCAGCCAGCGCAGCACCGGGGCGAACAAAGAGTCCCCCAACCGCGCGCCGGACAGTCGATGCTTGTGCGCAGCCGCCATGACGGCTCATTCTCGGCCAAGCGATTGGGGGAAGCAAACGCGGTCTGTAACACCGGGCCCGCTCGTTCGTAATCTCGATCAACGAACCCCAAGGAGACGACGATGACAATCGGAAGGACGGCAATTCTCGGCGCTCTGCTGCTGACCGCCGGCAGCATGGCTCGGGCCCAGCCCGAGTCCCAC
>JBFGYD010000142.1:0-6250 GCA_041587615.1 Lysobacterales bacterium | reverse complement strand
GTAGCCGCGGAGCTGATGCTCGCGCACCTCGTCGGCGTTCAAGCCGAAGAGGAAGAAGTTGTCAGCCCCGACCTCCTCGCGGATCTCGATGTTGGCGCCGTCGAGGGTGCCGATGGTGAGGGCGCCGTTCATCTGGAACTTCATGTTCCCGGTGCCCGACGCCTCCTTGCCCGCCATGCTGATTTGCTCGGAGAGATCCGCGGCAGGAATGATCCGCTGCGCGTAGGAGACGTTGTAGTTGGGCAGAAACACCAGCCGCAGCAGGCCCTCGGTGCGCGGGTCGGCGTTGATCGTCGAGCCGATCTTCAGCGCCAGCCGGATGATCCGCTTGGCGCGGTGATAGCCGGCCGCGGCCTTGCCCCCGAGCAGGATGCAGCGCGGCGTGAAGTCGCCGACGTCGCCGTCGACGATCCGCTGGTACAGATGCACCGCGTGCAGCAGATTGAGCATTTGCCGCTTGTATTCGTGGATCCGCTTGACGTGCACGTCGAACATCGCCTCGGGCGGAAACTCGACCCCGCAGCGATCCTTGATCAGGGCCGCCAGGCGCGCCTTGTTGTCCTGCTTGACCGCCTCCCAGCGGCGGACGAATTCGTTGTCCTGGGCCAGCGGCAGCAAGTTCTCGAGCTGGTCCAGATCGGTCACCCACCGATCGCCGATCGCCTCGGTGATCAGCGCCGCGAGGCGCGGGTTGCAGTGCGCCAGCCAGCGGCGCTGGGTCACGCCGTTGGTCTTGTTGCTGAATTTCAGCGGCCACAACTGGTAGAAATCGGCAAGCAGATTCTGCTTGATCAGGTGGGTATGCAGCTCGGCCACTCCGTTGACCGAAAAGCCGCCGACCATCGCCAGGTGACTCATCCGCACCCGGGGACCGGGGTTTTGCTGGATCACCGCCAGGCGCTCCAAACGCTGGCCGTCGCCCGGGAACAGGCGTCTGATTTCGGACTCGAAGCGGTGGTCGATCTCGACGATGATGTCGCGCAGGCGTGGCAAAATCGCCTCCACCATCTCCATCGGCCAGGTCTCCAGCGCTTCGGGCAGCAGCGTATGGTTGGTGTAGGCGAAGCACTGTTGGGTGATTTCCCAGGCCCGTTTCCAGCGCAGCTCGTGATCGTCCATCAGCAACCGCATCAGCTCGGGAATCGCGAGCACGGGGTGGGTGTCGTTGAGCTGGAAGCAGTGTCTGGCCGCGAAGTCCTCGAAGTCCGCCCCATGTTGCGACACCCAAAGGCGAAGCACGTCCTGCAGGCTTGCCGAGACCAGAAAATACTGCTGCCGCAGGCGCAGCTCTCTGTTGCGCTGGTGGCTGTCGTCGGGATAGAGAACCTGACTGATCGCGGCGGCGTGGACCGACGCCGCGACCGCCCGCTCGTGCTCTCCGGCATTAAAGGCCGCGAGATCGAAATCCTCGAGCGGCTCGGCGGACCATAGCCGCAACGTGTTGACGTGACCGTTGCGGTAGCCGGGGATCGGCGTGTCGTAAGGCACCGCGAGCACTTCTTCGGTATCCACCGAGCGCGCCCGCAGGATTCCCTCCGAATCGGTGTGGAATTCGGTTCGGCCGCCAAAATGAACCCGCACGGCGAGATCGGCGCGGCGAATCTCCCAGGGATTGCCGTGCACCAGCCACGAATCCGGGTACTCGACCTGACGGCCGTCTTCGATCGCCTGCCGGAACAGACCCCGCTGGTAGCGCATGCCATAACCGTCCAGCGGCAGGCGCAGGGTCGCGGCCGAGTCGAGGAAGCACGCGGCGAGCCGCCCCAGGCCGCCGTTGCCGAGCGCCGCGTCCTGCTCCTCGGCTTCCAGGTCGCCCAGGCTCAGCCCCAAAGCCGCCAGCGCGGCCTCCGCCTCGGCGCGCGCGTTGAGATTCAGCAGCGCATTGCCCAGCGTGCGGCCCATCAGGAACTCGAGCGAAATGTAAAAAGCATGACGGCAGCCGGACACGGCGATTCGCTCTCGCGTCTCGAGCCACGGCTCGGCCAGGCGCGCCATCACGGTTTCGGCCAGCGCCTGGTAGATGACTTTTGGCCGGGCGCATTCGATGGGAATCCCGTGCCGCTGCCTGAGGGTCCCTTTCAGCGCCGCGATCAGCGCTTGTTCGCCGCCGTCGGCATCTTTTTTGCGGTTGCGATTCATCTCGATTCCTCGTCGCTCCGGGCTGGCGCTGCCGGCCGTCAGCAGCGCGCATGAATGCGGCTCCAGGCTCACGACCCCCCCGCTTGGGCTCGGATCGCCGCCGCTGGCGAGCGCCAGGGTCCAGCTCAATCCCGCGGGCAGTGCGGGCAAGGTCACGGCGGCCCGATGCAGCGAAGCGTTCAGCGTCAGCGCGACGATGTCGTCGGCCCCGGAGTCGTCTTCTCCGGGGGCGCAATATACCACCGTCAGCAGCTGGTGCTCGGGCTGTTCCCAGTAGCCGGGATCGCACGGCTGGCCGTCAGGCCTGAACCAGGCGATCGGCGGCAGCGAGCCGGCGTCGTCGGTCACGCCGTTGGGGTGCTCGGGCTGGCGCAGCGCCGGATGGGCGCGGCGAAATGCAATCAGAGAGGTGACGAAGCGGCGCAGCTCGGCGTCGGCGTGCCGCCAGTCGAGCCAGCTCGTTTCGTTGTCCTGACAATAGGCGTTGTTGTTGCCGCGCTGGGTGCGGCCGAATTCGTCGCCGGCCGCCAGCATCGGCGTGCCGTGGGCGAAAAACAGCGTGCTCAGCAGGTTGCGAACCTGCCGCCGGCGCACGGCGACGACCGCCGGGTCTTCGCTCGGTCCCTCGACCCCGTGGTTGTGCGAGTGGTTGACGGATGCGCCGTCGCGGTTGGATTCGCCGTTGGCCAGATTGTGCTTGTCGTCATAGGAAACGAGATCGGCCAACGTGAAGCCGTCGTGCGAGGCGATGTAGTTCACGCTGTGCGCCGGCGGCTTTCCGCCCGCCAGGTCCTCCGAGCCGTGCAGGCGCCGGCCGAGTTCGGCCAGCATTCCGGGATCGCCCTTCCAGTAGCGCCGGATGCAGTCTCGAAACCGGTCGTTCCACTCGCCCCACGTCGACGGGAATCCTCCCAGCCGGTAGCCCCCCGGTCCCAGGTCCCAGGGCTCGGCGATCATGCGCCGGCTGGCCAGCAGCGGGTCGTCGGCTACCGCGCGAAAAAACGGGGCGTCGCGATGAAACGCGCCGTGCTCGCGACCCAGAATCGAGGCCAGGTCGAAGCGAAATCCGTCGACGTCGTAGCGGCTGACCCAGTGTCGTAGCGCCGCGATCGCTATTTCGATCACCCGCGGATGGCCGAAGTCGAGCGTGTTGCCGCAGCCGGAGTGGTTCAGGTAATGGCGCCGATCGACCGCGAGCGCGTAATAGCTTGAGTTGTCCAGTCCGCGAAAGCTGAGCGTCGGTCCTCGTTCGTCGCCCTCGCAGCTATGATTGAACACCACGTCCAGAAACACGTCCAGATCGCGGGAGTGCAGGGCCGCCACGGCCGCGCGCAGCTCGGAGCCCGGATCGGCGACCGCATAGCGGGCGGCGGGAGCGAAAAAGCTGATCGGATTGTAGCCCCAGTAGTTCTTCAGCCCGCGTTCGATCAGCAATTGCTCGTCGACGAAGGCGTGCACCGGCATCAGCTCCACCGCCGTGATTCCCAACTCGTCGAGTCCGTCGAGCACCGCCGGCTCCGCCAGGCCGAGGTAGGTGCCGCGTACCGCCGCCGGAATGTCCGGGTGCGCGCGGGTGAAACCGCGCACGTTCAGTTCGTAGATGACACTGTCGGTCCAGGGGTTGCGGGGGCCGCTGGGCGAGGTTTCCGGACCGTCCTCTACCACCACCGACTTAGGCACGTAAGGGGCCGAGTCCAGGGTGCTGAAGGAAAGATCCCCGAGCGGTGACTCGGGATCGTAGCCGAACAGCGCCGGGTGCCAGGTCAGCTCGCCGGACAGCTCGCGCGCATAGGGGTCGATCAGCAGCTTGTGACGGTTGAAGCGATGCCCGGCCTCGGGTTCATACGGGCCGTCGGCGCGCAGCCCATAGCGCTGGCCGGGCTCGACGCCGTCGACAATTCCGTGCCAGATGCCGTCGTCGCCCCGCTCGAGGTCGACCGGACGCTCGTCCTCGTCTTCGAACAGACAAACGCTCAGCCGCTCGGCGTGGGCCGAGAAAACCGCGAAGCGAGTCCGGCCCTCGCCGAGATAGGTCGCGCCAAGCCGAAGCTCGTGCTCGGTCCGCCGCTTGCCGCGGGTTTTCTCCCTACCGAGGTCGTTCATTAGCCCTGAGCCTTGAGAAAGATGGTGGACAGCGGAGGCAGGTCCAGGCTCAGCGTGTGCGGGAATCCCGCGCGGGCCTCGGCGGTGGTCGTCATCGTTTGTCCGGCGGCATAGCCCGAGCCCCAATAGCGCTCCGCGTCGCTGTTGAGAATCTCCCGGTAGCTGCCGGCGCGCGGGGCGCCGAGGCGGTAGCCGGGGCGCGGCACCGGGGTAAAGTTTGAGACCACGAGCACGAAATCGCCGGCCGCGTCGAAGCGCAAAAAGGCGAACACCGAATGGGCCTTGTCATCGACCTGGACCCAGCGAAAGCCGGCGGGCTCGCAGTCGCGCTGATGCAGGGCCGGCTCGGAGCGGTAGCAGCGGTTCAAATCGGCCACCAGGCGCTGGACGCCCAGGTGGCTGGCGTGGGCCAGCAGCCCCCAGTCCAGTTCCCAGTCGTGGTTCCACTCCCGGCGTTGACCGAACTCGCCGCCCATGAACAGCAGCTTCTTGCCCGGATGACCCCACATGAAGCCGAAGCAGGCGCGCAGATTGGCGAACTTCTGCCAGTCGTCACCCGGCATTTTCTCCAGCAGCGAGCGCTTGCCGTGCACCACCTCGTCGTGGCTGAACGGCAGCACGAAGTTCTCGCTGAACGCGTAGGTCAGGCCGAACGTAATCTTGTTGTGGTGATGGCTGCGATGGACGGGATCCTGCTTCAGGTAGTCCAGCGTGTCGTGCATCCAGCCCAGGTTCCACTTGTAGGCAAAGCCCAGCCCGCCGTCATCCAGCGGCGCCGACACGCCCGGCCAGGTGGTGGATTCCTCGGCGATGGTGATCGTCCCCTTGGCGTCCCTGCCGACGGCGGCGTTGAAGCGCTTGATCAGCTCGATCGCTTCTAAGTTTTCGTTGCCGCCGAACTGATTCGGCTCCCACTGGCCGTCGGCGCGGCTGTAATTCAGGTAGAGCATCGAGGCCACCGCGTCGACCCGCAGCCCGTCCATGTGGTAGCGGTTCAGCCAGTAAAGCGCATTGGCGATCAGGAAGTTGCGCACCTCGTGGCGGCCGAAGTTGTAGATCAGGGTATTCCAGTCCTGGTGGAAGCCCTTGCGGGGGTCGCCGTATTCGTACAGATGGGTGCCGTCGAAATAGGCCAGCGCGTGCTCGTCGGACGGGAAATGGGCCGGCACCCAGTCCAGAATCAGGCCGAGTTCTTCGCGGTGACAGGTCTCGACGAAGTACTGAAAGTCCGCCGGCGTGCCGAATCGGCTGGTCGGCGCGAACAGCCCGGTTGGCTGATAGCCCCAGGAGCCGTCGAACGGGTACTCCTGGATCGGCAGCAGCTCGAGGTGGGTAAAGCCCAGTGACTTGGCGTAGGGGACCAGGTGCTCGGCCAGCTCGCGGTAGCCGTAATAGCCCTTGCCGGCCCCGGGGTGACGCCGCCAGGAGCCGAGATGGACCTCGTAGATGCTGATCGGGCTGGCGCGTTTCCCGCGCTCGGCCCGCGCCGCCATCCAGTCCGCATCGCGCCACTGGAATCCGCTGATGTCGAACACCCGCGACGCGGTGCCCGGGGGGTTCTCGGCGAAAAACGCGCACGGGTCGGCCTTGGCCGGCAGGCGTCGCCCGTCGGCGCCGAACAGCGCAAATTTGTACAGCGACTCGGGCGCGACCCCGGGGACGAAGATTTCCCAGACGCCGCAGTCCGGGTGGTGGCGCATCGGGTGCACCCGAGTGTCCCAGCCGTTGAAATCGCCGACCACCGAGACCTGGCGTGCGTTCGGTGCCCACACCGCGAAGCGCACGCCGGTCACCCCGTCGATCAGCAGCCGGTGGGCGCCGAGCTTTTCGAACGAGCGCAGGTGATCCCCCTGGGCAAGCAGATGCAGGTCGAGCGAGCCGAACGTGGAGCCGAAGCGGTAGGGGTCTTCGATCACCTCCCGGCGGCCGCCGGGACGGTCGACGCGCAGCAGATACGGAAACGGGGCCTTGCGCCGTCCCAGCGGGCCGGCGAAGTAGCCTTCCTGGT
>JBFGYD010000141.1:0-6254 GCA_041587615.1 Lysobacterales bacterium | reverse complement strand
TGGTACGTCGCGCCGGCCTCGCCGATCGACGGAATCTACGCGGCCGTGACCCGGCGTACGCTGGACGGCGCCAACCCGGACGGCTGGGTGCCGGCGCAGAAGATCACCGTCGAGAGGGCGCTGCGCGCCTACACCGTCGAGGGCGCCTACGCCGCGTTCGAAGAAGACTTAAAGGGCCGGATAAGGCCGGGCCTGCTGGCCGATTTCGTGCTGCTGGACCGGGACCTGACCGCGATCCCGCCGGAGACCATCCGCGAGACCCGGGTACTGAAGACCGTGGTCGGGGGGCGCGTCGTGCACCCGCCGCCACCCGAATGACGCTTGTCACAGGGCGTGCCGCGAATGGATCACGGTCGCGTCCGACCAGGAGTACGGCGCACGCATGCTGTCAGCCGGTCGCGGCGGTGGGGCAACGCCCGGCGGCCAGCGGTAGGCAAGCTCGGTGATTCTGACCGGCAACGGGTCGGTGTCTGCCAGCTCGAGTTCGATTTCGGTCCCGTCGGGCGGCAGGCCGTAAAGCCGCCAGCGCCAAAGCGGCCCATCCAGTTCTTCGGGGACCGGCAGCTCGCGCCCGTTGACGGCGGCGGCCCTGATCCGACCGTCGGCCGGCAGCCACAGGTTGATGTATTCGGCGCGCTCGGGCGATGCGAGCCGAAGGCGGAGTGTCCTGGTCCCGGCGTTGCGCCGTTGGTCCACCAGTTCTATTGCCGCCGCGTTCAGATCGGCCGGCGGGGCGATCGCGGTCAGCATCTCTCGCTCGGCGCCCGGCAGCAGGGCGCTGAGTGGGGCGGGCCGGCGGTCGTTGCCGAGGACCGAAAGGATCCAGTCGGAGGGTTCTGAGTCGCCGCTGGCCCAGTATCGCTCGCCGAGCGCGGCATCGAAGACGTAAAAAAGTTCGCTCGGCCGCGGATGGCGAGGGTCGAATCCCTCGTTGATCCAGGCCGTGGCGATGACGACGAGCCCCGCGGCAGAGATTCCCAGCCCGGCGCCGCCGCGTGCCCAGCGGCCCGCGCGAAGCAATACCGGCGCGACCAGTAATGCAAGCAGCGCCAGGGCGGCCAGCGGTAGCTGCGGCGCGCCGATTCCAATACCCAGATAGACGGTGTAGATCAGCGGGGTCCACAGCACCAGTGCCGGCAGCGTGGCCAGCAGCGGCGGCCACGTCCGCTCGAGCGCTTGCGGCCAGCACAGGGCCAGCGCCAGCAGCGGCAGCAGCGGCCAGGCGATCAGGAAGGAAGCGTTGGGCGCCGCCCACAGCAGGCCCCCGAGCAGCAGCAGCCAGATCAGCCAGCCGGCCGCCGCGAACTCGGCGGCGGCGATCGGCTTGCGCAGCGGCCAAAGCAGGGCGCCGGCGATCGCCGCCAGCAGCAGCGCGTAGGCCGGGCGCTCGCCCCACAGCCCGAGGCCGATCTCGATCAGCAGCAGCACGACGATTGCGGTCCAGCTCAAGCCCCGAACCGCGGCGGCCAGGAACCAGACCGTAAAACCGCCGGCCAGCAGCACAAAACCGAGAAGATAGTCATGGTGCCGCGAGAGATACGCCCAGTAGTGCCACCGCGGCGCCGCGTCGAGGCGCGCCGCGATGAAGCTGCCGAACGCCCCGTCGACCAGCAACACCAGGGCCACGGCGGCCGCCAGGGCCCGCAGCAGCCCGCCGAAACCGACCCTTTGCGTCCGTCGAAGGCGCCACAGCGCGGCCAGTCCCGCCACCAGGGTCAGCAGACCGATCAGCAGGGCGGTGGATTCGCCGTAACGGATCAGACCCACGCCGGGCAGCGGGTTGAAGTAGGTCGCGTCGCCGGCGTCAAAATTCCAGTCGTCAAGCGCGGCGAAGTGGCGTGCCAGCGCGCTCGCCTGGATCCCGTGGTGGTACAGCGAGCCGTCGTCCAGGTTGGCCGGGGTGTCGGTCGCCGCGTGATAGTCGGGGTAGTCGTCGATGAAGGCAAAGTTGAGCGCGTGCTTGCCGGCCGCCTTGGCGATCGTCAGGTCGGTGTCGTTGGGCATACGCCGGTAGACCTCGTAGGACATCGAGTTGGCCAGCGGACGGGGGCTGGCGGCGGCGTAGGCGGCCACCAGTTTGGCGTTGCCCGGGCTGGTCTCGAACATGTAGGCCGGACCGCTGGAGCCGCGGGCCTCGAAGTTCAGCACCAGCGCGACGTTCGCGGCCAAAGGATGCTGGTCAAAGAAAGCCTGCGCCCCGAACAGGCCGACCTCCTCGCCGTCGGTCAATACGAACAGCACGTCGTGGCGTGGCGGCGGACCGAGCTTGAGTTCCCGCGCCGCTTCCTTGACCGCGGCCACCCCGGCGCCGGCATCGCCGGCCCCCGGGCCATAGGCCACCGAATCGTAGTGGCTCATCACGGCCAGGGTTCCCGGCGCCCCGCTGCCCGGCAGTCGCGCGATGACGTTCTCGACCCAGGCCACGCGTGACGACGACGTGCCGCGGCGCGGATGGTCGTACACCACCGATGTGCGCTGGACCCGCGTTTCGAGCCCAAGCTCCTGAAAGTAGCTGACGAGGCGATCGCGCTGGGTCCGATTGGCCGTGGAGCCCAGCGGATGCGGCTCGACCGCCAGCTCGGCCACGTGAGCGCGCAGCCGCTCCAGCAGCGCGCGGTCCTCCGGGTTTCGGGGCAGCGTTGGACTCAGCGCCGACAGCGCGTACCAGGTTATTGCCGCGAGACCGAATACGGCGAGTCCGGCATCCCGTCCGCTATTTGATCTCATCGACGCCGGGCGAAACTCATGCAATGTGCGGGCTACCCCGGTGGGCGATGGACGTCTTCACCGAGGGTCTGAAAGGAATCCGGGTGGCGCAGGTTGAAGGACTTGGCGTGCTGCAGGTGGTCCGGGTCGAACCCGTCGCGGCGCAACTGCTCGATCAGCGCCACGAAAC
This sequence comes from Lysobacterales bacterium, assembly GCA_041587615.1. Classification (GTDB taxonomy): domain Bacteria; phylum Pseudomonadota; class Gammaproteobacteria; order Xanthomonadales; family SZUA-38; genus JBFGYD01. Next base: position 3,358 of record JBFGYD010000141.1, on the reverse strand, counting down.
GGGGATCGTGCTTGACCTGGGTGGCGCTGGCGATCCTGGCGAGCTGGTGATCGGAAACGATCCGCGACCCGCGCGCGAACCCGTCGCCGCGGTCGTCGGTGTAGTAATACGAGAGCACCAGGATCCGAGTGCCGACGAACAGCGCCTCCTCGAGATCGTGGGTCACGAAGAAGATGGTCGTGCCCTGTTCCTCCCACAGCTCGAGCAGAAAGAGCTGCATCTGCTCGCGGGTGTCCGGGTCGAGCGCGCCGAACGGCTCGTCCATCAGCAGAATGCGCGGCTTCATCATCAGCGATTGAGCGATCGCGACGCGCTGCCGCATGCCGCCCGATAGCTGGTGGGGATATTTGTCCGCGTGGGGTTCGAGCCGCACCCGGGCCAGCGCCGCGAGGCCGGAGGCGCGGATGTCGGCGCGCCGCCGTCGCCGCTCCGACCAGCCCACCGAGAGTCTCGGGCCCAGGGTGACGTTGTCGATCACGCTCAAGTGCGGATACAGGCCGTAGCGCTGATAAACGATTCCCCGGTCCGGCGCCGGCAGACCGATCGGCTCGCCGTCCAGCAGCAGCGTACCGGAGTCCGGAAACTCCTGCCCGAGGATCAGTCGCAGCAGGGTGGACTTGCCGCAGCCGCTGGGTCCGACGACGGTGCAGATCTCGCCTTTGATCACGTTCAGGTCGATGTCGTCGAGGACGTTCTTGGTCCCATATGACTTGCGCACATCGTGGATTTCCAAAAGCGGCGCGCGTTCGCTCATTCGGCGTCTCCCTGATACCACGGATAGCGCCACCGAACCCACTTGACCAAGAGCCAGTCGATCGCGAAGCCGAGAATCGTGATCCACAGTACGTACGGGATGATCACGTCCATGGCCAGGTAGCGCCGCACCAGAAAGATGCGATAGCCCAAACCGTCGGTCGAGGCGATCGCCTCGGAGGCGATCAGGAACAGCCAGGCCGCGCCCAGCGCCAGCCGCACCGCGGCCAGCAGTCGCGGCATGATCTGCGGCAGCGCCACCCGCCATACGACGCCGAAGCCGCCGGCGCCCAGGGTCAAGGCCTTGGTGATCTGCTCGGTCGGAATCTTGGCCGTCGCCAGGGCGATGTCCCGGGTGATCAGTGGGAACACGCCGATGAAGATCAGCATCACCTTTCCGAGTTCACCGACCCCGAAACTGATGAACAGAATCGGCAGTATCGCCAGCGGCGGGATCATCGAAACAAAGGTGATGATCGGGTTGGCCAGACCGTATACCCCGCGAAAAAGGCCGATCCCAAGGCCCAGGCCGAGCCCCGTGAGCGCCGCGGCGATCACGCCGATAGAGAGCCGGCGCAGGCTGGAAAAGGTGTCCTGCCACAGCAGGTAGTTGCCGCTGCGCGGGTCCTCGGTGAACGCCATGCGCACCACAGCGTCGCCCATCTGGGCCAGCGAGGGCAGCAGTTTGTCCTGCGGGTTGGCCTCCAAGCGGGCGGCCGAGGCGATCAGATAGACCGCGACCAGCAGCACGAACGGCAGGGCGGCGAGCACCCAGTTCAGCGTCTGGCCGGGGCGCGCGTTGAGCCCCCAGAACTGTGGATAGCGCGACTTCAAGCCGCCGGCTCCGTTAGCCCGCCTGCCATGCGGGCTATTGTTGATCGGTCATATAGTCGGCCGAAAAGCGCAGCTTGATGTTGTTCGAGTCACCGAGCGGTGGGCCGCTGGGGAGCGCGATGCCGACGAAATCCGGCGACTCCGCGCCCTCGCCGAACAGGCCCTTCGCAAACGAAAACTGGCGCACGTTTTCCATCGTCTCGCGCAGCTTTTCGCTGCGTGCGAACTCGGCGGCTTCAGCGGCGGCGTAGAACATCTGGGTAGTGGCCAATTGCGCTTTGAACTCGTCCTCGGTCGCGCCGGTGGCCGCCGCCATGTAGGCCATCGCCGCGTCGGTCTGCGGGCCGCTGCCGCTCATGATCGCCATGGTTTCGTACCAGGCGCCGGCCAGCGCCTTCTTCAGGCTGTCCGGCGCCGCGGTCTTGACCACGAGCATGTCGATAATCTCACCGGGGGTCTGCGAGGAATCGAACACCAGTTGTGCGCCGGGAGCGGCTTTTACCTGCTGCAGCGGCGGGTTCCAGGTCACGACCGCGCCGTTGGGATCGGAAATGAACACCGAGGCGATGTCGGCGTCGGAAGTGTTGACCACGGTGACGTCGCGCTCGCTCAGCCCGTTCATCTCCAGCGCTCGGGCCAGCAGATAATGAGACACCGACAGCTCCACCAGCAGCACTTTGCGGCCCTTCAGGTCGGCCACCGAGGTGCCGTTGCGCATCACGATGCCGTCGTTGCCGTTGGAGAAGTCGCCGACGATGACCGCCGTTGAGTCGACCCCGCCGACCGCCGGTATCGTCAGCGCGTCCATGTTGGTCATGGTGCAGGCATCGAATTCGCCGGCGGTATACAGGTTGATCGACTCGATGTAGTCGTTGACCAGCTGTACCTCGATGTCGATGCCGTACTTGTCCGCCCACTTGTCCACGATGCCGGTCTCGGCGGCGTAACCCCAGGGCTCCCAGCCGACGTAATGCGACCAGGCGACCTTGTAGGTCTGCTTGGCCGGTTGGGCCGGGGCCTCGGCTCGGTCGGCGGGCCGCGCGGGCGCCTGCGGCTCCGGTTCCTTGCCGCACGCCCCCGCGACGGCGATCAGCGCGATCAGCGCGAGCCTGCAAATAACCGTTTTCATTGCCTGACCTCCAGAGAAAAACCGCTTACGAGGGAGCACAAGATACCCGGGAACCTTCGATCAAGTCTAATCGGGTGCGCCGGCACTTGGCGGGGTCGCTTCGGCTTGTACCTATGGGCTGCGGCGGCCTCCGATCCTATCTTCTTAGGAAGGACAAGAGGAGCGCATCCGATGAAAGTTCTTATCTGTTCGATCCTTGTGGCGATGGCGGGTGCTGTTGCTGGACAGGAGTTCTTTAGCGAGGAGCATTACGAGGGCGTTTACTGGGATCCGGGCACGCCGGGTGAGGGATTTACGTTCGACACTCAGAATGGCTTCGGATTCATGACGATTTACTCCTACGACGGCCAGGGAGAGCCGACTTTTTTTACCGCTATCGGCAGCCTCAATACCGACGCCAAGGGCTCGGAAGTGCCGATTTTCGAGGCCGACGTGTTTCGTACCAGGAACTTCACCGACAGCGAGCAGGTCGGGGAACTGATGATCTTCGACCGCGCCTCGGATCTCCAGCGTCTGACGATGGTGTGGGACGAGCGTGAAATCGAACTCGAAAGGTTCGTCTATGCCTACGCACCCGAAGCGCTGGGCCTGCTGCCGGGAACCTGGCTACTGCTAATCCTGAGCGAGGTCTCTGAGGGTGCC
>JBFGYD010000140.1:0-6255 GCA_041587615.1 Lysobacterales bacterium | reverse complement strand
GGATGTCACTCGGGCTCACGCGGTCAGCTCGACCAGTTCGGCCAGCTTGCGCGCCGCCCCGCCCCGGGCCAGCACCTCGCGCGCGCGCTCGACCCCCTCCGCCAGGGTCACGGCCACGTCGGCGGCATACAGGGCGGCCCCGGCGTTGAGCGCGACCATGTCCGCGGCCGGGCCGGTCTCGCCGTCGAACACCCGGCCAATCAGAGCGGCGCTGGATTCGGGCCCGTCGACCCGCAGCGACTCGAGCGGGGCCCGCTCAACCCCCAGCTCCTCCGGCGTGATCCGGTAGCTGCGCACCTGCCCTTCTTCCAGTTCGGCCACCAGGGTCGGGGCGGCGATGCTGATCTCGTCGAGCCCGTCGTCGGCGTGCACGACCAGCACGTGCCGGCTGCCGAGCTCGCGCAGCACCTTGGCCAGCGGCTCCACCCAGCGCGCGGCGAACACGCCGAGCAACTGGTGCGGGGCGTGGGCCGGATTGGTCAGCGGCCCGAGCAGGTTGAACAGGGTCCGTGTGCCCAGCTCCCGGCGCGGCGCCGCGGCAAAGCGGGCCGCCGCGTGGTGGGCCGGGGCGTACATGAAGCCCACGCCGATCCGGGCGATGCACTCGCCGACCCTGTCCGGCGTCAGGTCGAGATTGACGCCGAGCGCCTCCAGCACGTCGGCGCTGCCGGACTTCGACGACATCGAGCGATTGCCGTGCTTGGCGACACGGCCGCCGGCCGCCGCGACCACAAAGGCGCTGGCGGTGGACACGTTGAAGGTGCCGCTGGAGTCGCCGCCGGTGCCGCAGGTATCGACCAGGTGCTCGGGCGATGCCTCGACCCGGGCCGCAAGCTCGCGCATCACCGCCGCCGCCGCGGCGATTTCCTCGATCGTCTCGCCCTTGGTGCGCAGTCCGGCCAGCAGACCGCCGATCTGGATCGGGGTCGCGCCGCCCGTCATGATCTGGCGCATGACGGCCCGCATCTGCTCGCCGTTGAGATCCTGGCGGCCGACGATGTGACTGATCGCCTCTTTGATCTCCATACCGCTAGGCCGCCGTCTCGATCTTCGCACCGAGGAAATTGCCCAGCAACTCGCGGCCGCCGCGGGTCAGGATCGACTCGGGATGAAACTGGACTCCCTCGACCGGCAGTTCTCGGTGGCGAAAACCCATGATTTCGTCGCGCGAACCGTCCTCGAATTCGGTCCAGGCGGTGACCGCCAGACAGTCCGGCAGCCCGTCGGCGGCCACGATCAACGAGTGATAGCGAGTCGCCTCGAACGGATTGGGCAGACCGGCAAAGACGCCGGCCCCGGCGTGGTGGATCATCGAAGTCTTGCCGTGCATGACGGCGCGCGCGCGGACCACGCGACCGCCGAACACCTGGCCGATGCTCTGATGCCCCAGGCACACGCCGAGGATCGGGATGCGGTTTCCGAACCGGCGGACCACGTCCATCGAGATGCCTGCCTCGTTGGGCGTGCACGGCCCCGGCGAAATAACGATCCGCTCCGGCCCGATCGCCTCGATCTCGTCGATCGTAATCTCGTCGTTGCGATGCACGACGACCTCGGCTCCCAACTCCCCCAGGTACTGCACCAGGTTGTAGGTGAACGAGTCGTAGTTGTCGATCATCAGCAGCATATAGTGTTTAGGCCAGCGAAAGCCGCGTATTGTCCCTCATTGAAGCCTTGTCATAAACCAGGTTGGAAGATGGCGCCGACGAGTGGATCGGAATGGATTGACGGTTGGATTTTTTGACTTTCCACGGTCCTTCGTTTGAGCGTCGGACCGGTTAGTCTCCGCCGAGGCGCTTGCACTTGAATCTCGCCTTGACCGTGTCGCCCTCGAAGTACCGGGCGACGTTCTCGGAGCTGAGCACCACCGCGTTGCTGCCCCAGGACCAGCGCTGAAGCCCGTCCTCGTTGGTGAGCTGTGCGCTGACCCGCTGGCCGTTGAACTTGACGTAGCTCTGGGCGCCTCGATCGACCAAGACCAGCACGTTGCGGCGCTGCCCCGGCGGCTTACAGCCCCACATCTTGGTCGAACTCTGGGCATAGATCGTAGACGCCAGTGCGGCAAACAGGGGGAGCGATATGAGCGTGCGCTTCATAAGCAGCTATCCGGCGATAGCGACGTCATTATCGCAGGAAATCGCGGCCGCGTCCGGCGCGGCCCCGTTTTCAGTCGGTTCTCAGGGCAAGAGAGTAGTAGTAGAAGTCTCGGTCGCGCTCGTAGCCCAGGGATTCGTACAGCGGCTGGGCGGTGGTGTTGGTGATTGCAGTCGCCAAGTCGATCCGGGCCGCGCCGGTCGATCGGCAGAATTGGGCGGCGCGGTTCATCAGCCTCCGGCCGACGCCACGCCGGCGGTGGCCGTGATCGACGTAGAGATCGTGCAGGGTCCAGGTTGAGATCAGCGAGACCGAGTCGAAGCCCGGATACAGCAGCACGAAACCGACCGCCCGGTCCGAGGCCGTAGAATCCATCGCAAGGAACACCGCGGCCTCTTCGGTTTCGAGCCGCTCGGCCAAATAGTCTCCTTCCGCGACCGGATCGGCTTTCTGTTCATAGAATCGGCGGTAAGCTCCGAACAGCGGAGCCAATAGTTCCAGATGGCTTGCGCCGGCGCGCACGATCTTCATCACGGCTCATGTTAGCGAAAAGACGCGCAGCCCGAAATGAGCCGTGCGCCGTCAGGGCGAGAGCCGGATGCCCACGCCTCGCTGTTCGGCCCTTTGGAAAACCTCGACAGCGGTCGCGACATCTTCCAGGGCGATGCCCAGATTGAACGCCATGATGCGCTGCTCGTCGTGCCGCCGCCGGCCCTGGCCGTGGGCTATCAATTCCGATATCTCGGCATCGATCCGGGTCACCCCGGTGAACTTGCCCTCGGTGCGACGCGCGTTCTCCAACTGGGCGCGGTCGTCGGTCAGGACGATATCCATCGCCGCGATGCAGTCGTCGGTGACGTATGAGTCGTAGTCGATGGTGATCACCAGGGCCCCTCGTTTAAGCCACGCCGGAACGATCGTCGGCGCGCGCCGTTCGGTAATGGTTCCGCCGGTAACGACGATATCGGCACCCCGGATTGCAGCCTCGTCGCGCCCCGACCCCGACACCCGCACGCCGTTGAATCGGCGGTCCATCTGGGCGACGAAGGCCGACTCGCGCTCGGGTACCACGTCGTAGACCCGGCATCGTCTGAGTGTCGTCACTTCACCGGCCAGAGCCTCCAGATGGGCGCGTCCCTGCAAACCGCAACCAAGGATCGCGAGTTCCTCAGCCCCCGGCCGCGCCTGGTGGCGCGCCACGAGCGCGGATGCGGCGGCGGTCCGCTTGCCGGTGATCCATTTGGCGTCGATAAGCGCGGTCATCTGACCGGTTTCATGCTCATTGAGAACGAACAAACCCTGCACGTACGGCAGGCCCCGAGACGGGTTGACCGGGTCCCCGCTTTGCCACTTGCAGCCGGCGTAGCCCAGCGGCGGACAACAGCTCACCATGGAGCTGTAAAAGCGATCCGGCGGGATCTGGAAAAAAACCTTGGGTGGCATCAGCGTCTCGCCAGCGGCTTTGTATGCGAAAACGCGTTCCAAAATGTCCACGATCGAGCGCAGGTCCAGATCGAGGGTTTCGAGATGGCTTTCGTTCAAATAGAGGATGTCACGCATGAGACGATGTCCCGTGATCAGGGTCGGGCCCCGGGAAAGTCAACGAAGTTCGGCGCATCGCCCAGCGCCTCGTCGATGCGCAGGTAGCGGTTGTACTTGGCAACATGTTCTCCACCGGCGGGGGAGCCCGACTTGTAGCCGTTGCACCCCCAGCCGCAGATCAGATCGGCCAGGGTGTCGTCGGGGCTGTCGTAAGTGCGGCACGAGCCGATGGTGGCCACGGAGTTGGCCTTGCACAGCTTGACGAATTCGCCGGTGCGGGTGACCGTCCCGGACATGTTCAGTTTCACGACCGCCGCGTTGACCGCGCCTCTTCCCGCCAGGTCCTCCAGGCGTTGGAGATCGCCAGCCAGCAAATCGTCACCGCAGATCAGCGTGCGCTCGCCGAAGGCCCGGGTCTGCTCGACATACAGGTCGACGTGATCCTCGTAGAACGAGTCCTCCAGGTAATAAAGGTCGAAACGCTCCCGCAGCTCGGCGATGTGGCGAGCGTGCTGGTCTCGACTCCGCCGCACCCCTTCCCGGGCGTATACATACACCTGTCCGTGCTCGTCCCACAGGTCCGCGGCACCGACATCGAGGCCGAGGCGGAACGAGATGTCCTGCTCCTTTCCCACCTGGTCGCAGGCATGCCGCAGCAGTTCCAGGCAGGTGACATCGTCGAGCCCGGGCAACCAGCAGTATTCCTCGTCCCGGCCTCCGGTGAAGTGCGGGTCCGCCTCTCGCAGCAGAGCGCCCGTGCGGTGGAATACCGCCGATACCGCGACCATTTCGTGGTGGGTGGAACGGCCCCCGACTGGCAGGATCAGGTGGTCCTGCAGATCTGGCGTACGGCCCTTCCAGGCGGCATCGCCCATCGTTGCGCCGCCGCCAATGATGTTGGGCATCTGATGCGGAACTCCAAGCGCCCCGGAACCGCCGATGTAGCGGTAAAGCGGAACGCCGAGACTAGCGGCGGCCGCCTTGGCGATCGCCATCGAGGTGGCCTCGGCGGTGTTGCCGCCGATATTGGCGAAGCTGGGGGTTCCGTCGATTTCCAGCAGCAGATCGTCGATCCGCTCCTGGGCCGAGGCGTCCATCCCCAGCAGGCGATCGCGGATAATCGAGTTGATCAGATCGATGCTGCCCTGGACGCCGCCGGCGGGAAAATGGGTAATCTCGTACTTGCCCGAGCTGCGCGGGTCGGCGTAGGAGGGGGCCGCTCGAACGCGGGCCGCGTCCGTCACCACCACGACCTCGAGCGATGGCCGGGCGCCGCCGTCGAAGATCGGCCTGGCCCGGAGATCGCGGATGATCGTTGCGCTCATCTACACCTCTGAACCCGTCGGTATTGCCTTGGTGCAGCGCTGAGCCGCTGCGGTAAGATGACCGAGCCGTTGGCGCGGTGGAGACCGACAGGTGTACCCATGGGAAACGTATTTTACCGAAATCCTCGCCACTCCTATCCGCTGGCGGTACGTGGGGAGGGGGTCTATCTATACGACAGCCAGGGGCGCCAATACTTCGACGGCAGCGGTGGAGCGGCGGTCACCTGCCTGGGTCACTGCCATCCGGACGTCGTCGAGGCAATCCAGCGGCAGGTCGAACTGCTGGCTTTTGCCCACACCGCCTTTTTCACCAACGAGCCCCAGGAACGTCTCGCCGCAGCGCTGGCCGCGCGTTTCGGCGAAGACGATGCCAGAGTGTATTTCGTGTCCGGCGGCTCGGAGGCCAACGAAACCGCGCTCAAATTGGTGCGCCAATATTGGGTTGCCCACGGGCGCGAGGACAAACACGTCGTCATCAGTCGTCGGCAGAGCTATCACGGAAACACCCTGGGCGCGTTGTCGCTCTCGGGCAATCCGGGGCGCAGCCAAATCTACGCGCCGCTGCTCCATCAGTGGCCCAAGATCGAGCCTTGCTACGCCTACCGCCAGCAACGGGATGATGAAAGTGAGGCAGACTACGCGTCGCGCTGCGCGGCCTCTCTGGAGCGAGCTATCGACGAGATCGGCGCGCATCGGGTCGCGGCCTTTATCGCCGAACCCGTGGTGGGTGCGACGCTCGGAGCGGTCCCGGCAGTCGGACAGTATTTCAGCACGATTCGTGAAATATGCGATCGCCACGAAGTCCTGCTGGTCGCCGACGAGGTGATGTGTGGCTGCGCGCGGAGCGGAACCTACTTCGCTTTCGAGCAGGAGGCCATCCGCCCTGACATCGTCACCGTCGCCAAGGGCCTGGCCGGCGGTCACCTGCCCATCGGCGCCGCGATTGCTCGCGGCTTCATTCATCGGCAGATTGTCGACAGTTTTGGCGCATTCTCCCACGGACATACCTACGTGGGGCATGCCACGGCCTGCGCCGCTGCCTCGGCGGTTGCCGACGTGATCGAGCGCGAGAAGCTCGTGGAACAGGTAAGCACACGAGGCGCGATATTGAAAAGGGCGCTGCAACAGGCATTTCGGGACCATCCCCACGTGGGAGACGTACGCGGTCGAGGGCTGCTCCTGGGCATCGAGTTGGTGTGCGACCGCGAGACCAAAACGCCGCCGGACGCCAAGCTAGGGCTGGCGGAGGAAATCAGAACGAGGGCCATGAGCAACGGCCTGATCTGCTACCCGG
>JBFGYD010000139.1:0-6288 GCA_041587615.1 Lysobacterales bacterium | reverse complement strand
GGTGCACGCCGACACCGCGGTCAGCCAGAACCGCGGCGCGCTGTCGATCCTGAGCAACATGGTCGAGCCCCAGCTCGGCGTGCTGAGCGCCTCCGAGCGGGCCCGCCTGGCGGCGGCGATCGAGCTGGCCCGCGGCGCGATCGAGGCCCATCAGACCTGGCTCGAAAACGAACTTCTGCCAAACGCGGCCGGCGATTTCCGTATCGGCCGGCAGTTGTTCGATCAGAAGCTCGGCTTCACGCTGCAGTCGGGCATGGACCGCGCCGAGATCGGGCGCCGAGCGGCCGAAGAGCTCGAGCGAGCGCGGCAGCGGATGTACGAGGTCTCCAGGGAGATCTACCGTGCGCAGAATCCGTACACCGTTTTTCCGGACGAGCCTTCCGGCGAATACCGCCAGGCGATCACCCGAGCGGCGCTCGAGGTCGTTTATCGGGATCGGCCACGGCGCGGCGAGATCGTCGCCACCGCGCGGCGATTCCTCGAACAAAGCACCGAGTTCGTGCGCCGGGCCGGGATTGTCACCATTCCCGACGACCCGGTCGAGATCATCGTGATGCCGGAGTTCCGGCGCGGGATCGCGCTGGCGTATTGCGACTCTCCGGGACCGCTCGACGCCGGCCAGAAGACCTTCTACGCGGTCTCGCCGCTGCCGGAGGACTGGACCCGGGAACAAGAAGATTCGTTCCTGCGCGAGTACAACGACATGGGCGTCCAGGTGCTGACCATCCACGAGGCGATGCCCGGCCATTATCTGCAAATCGCGCACGCCAACCGCTACCCGTCGACGCTGCGCGCGGTGCTTTCCTCCGGGCCTTTCATCGAGGGCTGGGCGGTCTACACCGAGGGCGTCATGCAGCGCCAGGGCTATCTCGACCACGACCCGCGCTTTCATCTGATCGTGCTCAAGCTTTATATCCGCGCGATCACCAACGCGATCATGGACCAGGCCATTCACGCCGGCACGATGAGCCGCGACGAGGCGATGGAGCTGATGGTCGAACAGGGCTTCCAGGAAGAGCGCGAGGCGGCGCAGAAATGGGTCCGGGCGCAGCTCACGTCGGCCCAGCTTTCCACCTACTTCGTGGGTTTCCTCGAACACAGCGACCTGCGTCGGGAAGCCGAGGCCGCGGCCGGTGCCGACTTCGAGCTGAAGCGCTATCACGACCGGGTGCTGTCGTTCGGCGCTCCGCCGGTGCACTACGCCCGCGCGCTGCTGCTCGATCTGCCGATCGAACCGCCGCGGAGGTGAGCGGTCAGTCGGCGGGACCCGAGTCCGCCGGGCGCGACAGCCGCTCAAGGTTTTCGGCGGTGGCCAGCAGGTTTTTGCGCAGGCTCTTCTTGACCGCGCGCGAGCGCACGAGCGGCGGCACCCAGAAGCCCGGTTCCATGGTCGACCGATAGGTGACCCGGGTGACGTCGCCGGCCCCGTCGATGGTCCAGTGCGCGCTGCCTGCCTTCATGTCGCTCAGTTCGGCCACGATTCGGGCGCTGATGTCACCCTCGGGCCCGGTACGCAAATCTTCGACCAGATCGAGCTTGCGACAGAAAAACCAGACGCAGGACTTGACGTGGGTGCGCACCCGGGTCACGTCCGGCGCCGGGCTCGGCAGCACCTCGCTGGCGACGATCGACGGGTTGATTCGGTGCAGGTGTTCGAAATCGGTCAGTACCGCCCGCACCCGCTCGGGCGGCGCGTTGAGCTCGACGGTCATGCTCAGGTGGTAGGCGCGGCCGTCGCGGTCCACGACGACCTGCTCCGGGATGACGTCGGCAGCGGCGGCGACGACGCCGAGGAGTCCGATTGTCAGCAGTCGATGGAGTATCGTCATTCCCTTTCGGTGCGCGTAATGATCGAATATCAGTCAACCGGTGAACCGCGCCGCGCGCCGCCGATTTGCCCGACCCCCATCTCGCACGGCCGCCGTTCGTGCAAGTACAATGACCGGTCTTTGCCCGAATTGCTAACGGGGTGAGCGAAATCGAGGACCTGCGATTTGGGGCTGTCGTGCTGGCCGGCGAGCGCCCCGGCGGCGGCGGATTGGCGCGCGAGCTCGGCCTGGCCGCCGGCGTACTGGCGCCGGTCGCCGGTCGCGCTGCGCTGGTTCGGGTGATGGACGCGCTACGCGCGAGCCGCTCGGTGGACGCGATCGTGTTGTGCGGACCGGCCGCCGCGGTGGTCGATGCGACCCCGGCGCTCGAGGCGCTGATCGCCGGCCCCGGCGTCTCCTGGCTGGCGCCGGAAACCGGTCCAGGGGCCAGCGCACTGGCCGCGCTGGACGCGCTGGACCGCTGGCCGGCGCTGGTCACCAGCGGCGATCATGCGCTGCTCGAGCCTCAAATCATCGACGATTTCTGCCGCGCGGCTGCGGTGGCCGACGGCGACGCGGTGGTCGGACTGGTGCCATGGTCCACGGTGCATGCGGCGTTCCCCGAATCTCGTCGCACGGTGCTGAAATTCGCCGACGAGCCGGTTTGCGGCAGCAATCTGTTCGCGGTCCTGAACCGCGACGGGCTGGCGGCGATTCGTTTCTGGCGCGGGGTCGAGGCGCTGCGCAAACGGCCCTGGCAAATCGCCCGTCGGCTTGGCTGGCGGTCGCTGATCCGGTACGTGAGTGGGAGCCTGAACCGGGACGGCGCGGCCGCGCTGCTGTCCGAGCGGGCCGGCTGCCGGGTCCGCTGGGTCGGCGTCACGGCAGCGCGAGCCGCGGTGGACGTGGACACCGTCGCCGATCTGCGCCTGGCCAACGAACTGCTCGGCGGTGCCGGCCGGGACGACTGAGGCTATCATAGGACCCCTATGAGCGATGAAATCGTGGCGACCAACGAAGGCACCCTGAAACCGAGCAAGAAACGCCGCTTTGCGGTGCGCTGGGGCAAGCGCCTGCTGCACCTGATCGGGCGCTTCCAGGCCCGTCATTCGCTGGTCGGGGTGGGTCCGGTGTTGGATCCGGCCGAGTTCCCTTGGGTGGGCGAACTGGAGGCCGCGTGGTCGGGGATTCGCGAGGAACTGGACCAGGTGCTGGTGCACCCGGAGGATCTGCCGCCGTTTCACGTGATGTCGCCGGAACAGGCGCGCATCTCCAAGGGCGATCACTGGAAGACGTTTGGCTTCTACGTTTACGGGCACCGGGTCGAAGACAACTGCGCCCAGTGCCCGTACACCGTCAGCGTCATAGAGAAGCTGCCGGGCATGCGGACCGCATTCTTCTCGGTGCTCGACCCGGGTTACCACATCCCGCCGCATCGCGGTCCCACCCGGGCCGTCATTCGCTGTCATCTGGCGCTGCGCGTGCCGCGGGAGCGGGAGCGCTGCTGGATCCGGGTCGACGATAAGGTCTGTCACTGGACCGAGGGCAAGTGCCTGCTGCTGGACGACACCTACGAGCACGAGGTGCGCAACGACACCGACGAGTTGCGAGTGGTGCTGTTTCTCGACATCGACCGGCCGTCGGACCGCATCGGGACGGCCTTCAACAAGCTGCTCGTGCGCATGATAGCGGCCAGCCGATACATCCAGGAGCCGCTCAAGAACGTCGTCGTCTGGAACCGCGAGCGGGCCGAGCGGCGGCGCCAGGCCAACCCCTGAGGCCGGGATAGGAGCTTGCATTCAACGCAAAGACGCCAACGCGCGCGAGATCAGCGATGTTGATCGACTTGCAAGCCGCCGGCGAGGCGCCGGACCTCGCCGCCGAGGTCTGCATCGTCGGCGCCGGCGCCGCCGGCATCACGCTGGCGCGCAGCCTGCTGGCGGCAGGGCACCGGGTGTGCGTGCTGGAAAGCGGTGGGCTGGACTATGAACCGGCCACCCAGGAACTCTACGCCGGGGCCAATCTTGGAATGGAATACTACCCGCTGGACGAGGCACGGCTGCGCTTTTTCGGTGGCACGACGAATATTTGGGGTGGGCGCTGCGTACCGCTGGACCGGCTGGACTTCGAGCGCCGGCCGTGGGTGCCGCACAGCGGCTGGCCGCTGTCGCTCGAGAACCTGCTGCCCTATTACGGCCGCGCCCACGAAGCGCTGGGGCTCGGCCCCTTCGCCTATGGCGACGAGGTCTGGGCCCACCTGGCCGAGGCGCCGCCGGCCTTCGATCCCGAGCGCATCGGGACCCGTTTCTGGCGCTTCGACGAGCGCAAGGAGCGGTTCGGGGCGGGCCAATGCACTGACCTGATCGACTCGCCGGCGGCCCGGGTCGTGCTGCACGCCAATGTCGTGCGCCTGCAGGCCGACCGCGACGCGCGCGCGATCGAGCACGTGGTCGTGCGCGCGCTCGGTGGACCCGAGATCCGGGTCAGCGCGAAAGCCTACGTGCTCGCCTGCGGGGCGATCGAAAACGCGCGCCTGCTGCTGGCCTCAAACAACGTCGAGCCGACCGGCATCGGTAACCGCTTCGACCAGGTGGGCCGCTATTTTATGGAACATCCGCACGCCCGCGCCGCCCGCATCGAAACCGACCGGCCATACGCGCTGTGGGCGCTGCTGCGAAAGCGCTTTGTCACCGGCTCACCGGCGGTCGCACCGGCCCTGGTGCCGGCCGAAAAACTGCAGGCCGAACGAGGCATCCTGAACAGCGCGTTCACCTTCAAGCTGCAGCGCGACCCGCAACGGGGACCGCCGCTGAATAAAAGAATCTATTTCCGGCTCAAACACGGCCTGGCCCCGACCCGCGCCGGCCGCCGTCTGTGGCATGCCTACCGCGCGACCCGCAACTGGCTGCAGCGCCGGCTGCGCGAACCCGTCGAGCGAGCCCGCGCGGGCCTGGGCTGGACCGGACTCTACGTCATCGTGCGCGGCGAGCAGGCGCCGAATCCGTCGAGCCGGGTACGCCTGTCGCAAGAGCGCGACGCCCTCGAAGTCCCGCGAGCCGACCTGGACTGGCAGCTCGGTGCGCAGGACAAGGCAACCGTCGCCGACTTCGTCGCGGCGCTTGACGCCGAACTGGCACGGCTCGGACTCGGACGCGCCCACGGCGCCGACTGGCTGGCGGAGGACCGATTGCACTGGCCGGTGGACCCGACCGTCAGCAACCATCCCATCGGCGGCTATCATCACCTGGGCACGACGCGGATGAGCGCGGCGCCGCGCTCGGGGGTGGTGAACGCCGACTGCCGGGTCCACGACCGCGAGAATCTGTACATCGCGGGTAGTTCGGTGTTCACCACCGGCGGCTGCGCCAATCCGACCTTGACGATCATGGCCCTGAGTCTCCGTCTGGGAGCGCATCTGCACCAGCGGCTCAGGCGGCCGCCGGCGGCCCTGGATGCGGAATAGCCATCGCCCGATGAAACTCATGCAATATGGGGGCTGGGCGCTTATAATCGCGCGCTGGCCTGCAGACGCAGCGGCGGGCCAGCCCGGAATCGAGACGGATCCGCGTGAAACAACAACAATCGAAGAGAGAAATTGAGCTATGAAGGCGATCATCCTTAGCGCTGGACAGGGACGCCGGCTGTTGCCGCTGACCGCCGAGGTGCCCAAATGCGCGGTGCCGGTGGCGGGGCGCACCATGCTCGAGTGGCAGTTGCGCGAAATTGCCCACTGTCCGATCAGCGAGGTCGTGGTGGTGACCGGCTTCGCCGCGCCGGCGGTGGAATCGATCGCGGCCAAGGCCCGAGGCGTCCGCGTTCGCACGCTGCACAACCCGTTCTATGCGCTCAGCGACAATCTCGGCACCTGCTGGATCGCCCGCGGTGAAATGGACGGGCCGTTCGTGCTGATCAACGGCGATACCCTGTTCGAGGCCGCGGTGCTCAACCGCCTGCTGGCAGCGCCGGCGCCGGCGCCGATCACGTTGGCGGTGGACGCCAAGTCCTTTTACGACGCCGATGACATGAAGATCGTCGCGCGCGACGGCCGCCTGCTCAAGGTCGGCAAGCAACTCGATTTGGACGAGGTCAACGGCGAGTCGATCGGGATGATGAGTTTTACCGACGCCGGCGCGCTGCTGTTTCGCAAGAGCGTCGAGCGCCTGATGGTCCAGCCGGACGGCCTGAAGCGTTGGTATCTGTCGGCCATCGACGCGCTGGCGCGGGAGCGCCAGGTCGGGGTGTGCTCGATTCACGGGCTGGATTGGTGCGAGATCGACGACCATGCTGACCTGGCCGCCGCCGAGACCCTGATCCACGGCTGGCGACTGGCGGGAGAGCGGGGAATCGTGGCGCGCGGAGGCGCCGCGTGAACGAAACGATGCGCAAGTTCGGCTATCCGGACAGCGTGGTTCGGGATTATCGATCCTGGTCGGTGCTGCTGCGACCGAAACAGGCCACCCTGGGCGCTTTGGTCCTGGCC
>JBFGYD010000138.1:0-6319 GCA_041587615.1 Lysobacterales bacterium | reverse complement strand
GTGATGATCACGGCCAGCGCTTTCGGCGGGCTTTTCTCGCGGGAAGTCGCCGCCCACTACGGTGCCGGACTCGCGGTGCTGGCCGGCGCGATGGCCGTCCTCGCAATGCCGCGATGGTTCGACGTGTACGGATTGAGCGCGTTGTCGCTGGGGGTAAATACTCTGTTGGTCGCGGGTCTGGGCCGCGCGCTGTTCGAAAGCGGGGGCGACGCGATCGGAAAGCTGCTGCTGCTGGGTCTGGTCGCCGCCGCGCTGCTGGCGGGCACGGTCAGCCTGGTGCTGCGTCTGGCCCGACGGCAGTCGGCACGGGAGGCGCAGTCATGAGCGCGCGAAGACTGGAACGAGCCCTTCAGTCCGCGATCGACTCCGGCGTGTTACCGGCGGGGGCCGCGCCGCCGGAGCCAGAGGGTCGGCCGTGGCCGGTGGTCCTGTTAACCGCGCTCGGTGCGTGGCTCGCGGCGTTGCCGCTGCTGGGCGCCGTGGGCCTGATGCTCGGGGACTGGATCACTCGCGGCGCCGGCCCTTACCTGATCGGCTCGCTGGTGCTGGCCGGCGCCGTCTTCGCGCTTCGCCAGCGCACCCTGCCGCTGTTTGTCGAGCAGCTCGCTGTTCCCGGCCTGCTGGTCGGCGGCGGCTCGCTCGGATTCGGGCTGTTCCGCGATCTGCCGTCTCAGGCAGCCGCGGCCATCCTGTCGCTGCTGGCGGCAGGCGTGGCCTGGAACCTCTGCCGGCCATGGTTGCGGGTCTTGCTCGGAGCCGCGGCCGCGCTGCTGGCGACGCTGATATTCCTTCCAGATGCAGGGCGAATCGAGGTGGCGCACTTCGGCCTGGCTTGGCACGTGGTGTTGGCCTCGTGGCTGGCGGCGGTGACCGTTCAACGCCGGCTCTTGAATGACGGGGACCGGGCGCGCGCCGCGGCCGCGCTGGAATCAATGGCCGTTGGCTGGCTGTTGGCCGCGCTGGCGGGTCTGGCCTGGTGGTCGGGGCTGAGCTTTCTGGTCGGTGCGTCACTCGGCGGCGGCTTGGCCGCGGAGATCGGCGGCGGCCTCGGCGGGCGCGCGGCCAGCGGGTGGTGGATGGTGCTGCAGTGCCTGTCCGTGCTGCTGGCCGCGGCTGCCGCGCTGTGGCTGTCCAGTGCCTGGCCTAAACTGCGTTCCGTCCGTTGGGCGGGCATCGCGCTGGTACTGGCGTCGCTGGCATGGTTCATGCCCGCGCTGGGGGCAGTGCTGCTGGCGCTGGCGGTCACCGGCGCTTCCGGTCGATGGCGCCTCTCGGCCGCGGCCGCTGTAGCGGCGGCATGGATCGTGGGGAGTTTTTATTATCAGTTGCAGTGGCCGCTCGCGACCAAGGCCTTGGTGCTGGTCGGCGCCGCCGCGGCGCTGGCGGCCCTGGCCTGGCATGGGCCACGCCCACCAGCGTTCGCTGGCGCGCTGAGCGCGGCTCGCACCGCACCGTCGCGCGCCCGGCAGGCGGGTATCGCGCTGACCCTGCTGGCGGTGCTGGCCACCGCGAACCTCGGAATCTGGCAGAAGGAGAGCCTGATCGCGCACGGCCGGCCGGTCTACCTGAAACTGGCGCCGGTTGATCCGCGCTCGCTGATGCAGGGGGACTACATGCGCCTCAATTTTCGGATCCCGGGCGAGGTGGAGGAACAACTCGACGGCCTCCTGTCGGCCAAACGCCCGCGAGTGGTCGTGCGCCTGGACGAGCGCGGGATTGCGAGCGTGCTGCGACTCGACGACGGCCGGACGCTGGGCTCGGACGAACTCGCGTTCGAGCTGACGCCGAAGGGCGGTCGCTGGGTTTTTGTCAGCGATGCGTGGTTTTTCCGGGAAGGGGAGGGCGATCGCTGGGTCCCGGCCGAGTACGGGGAGTTTCGGGTCGAGCGTGACGGTCGGGCGCTGCTGGTCGGGCTGGTCGGAGCCGACCTGGCGCCGCTATGATCCACCTTCTTCAAGTTGATGCCCCACAGTTACACGGGCGACGGCAACGCCCTCTCGACCACTTGTCGCGAGTAACGTTGGGCTAACCAGCCTCCCGGCTGCGGCGCCAGCAGCGCACGAGCAGATAGATGTTCAGCAGAAACAGGCCTACGACGATCCCGATCACGAGTTTGACCGTCGTCTGTGGCGCCAGCAGGCGGTGCTTGGCCGGCGCGGGAGGCTTGGACGGCCACGGCTCGGCCAGGTAGGGAAAGTCTGGTAGAAACGGCTTGTCGTTGGTCGTGGGCCGCGGCCAGATCTGGCCCTCCGTGATCGCCAATTCGTTCAGAATGCACTCGCCAAACGGACATGAAATTGCCGCCACGTCGTCCTCGAGGCGCCTTCCGTTGGGAAAACCGGCCGGAAAGCGGGTCGTGTAGATGCTCACGTCCGGCGCGGCGTCGTAGTAGCGAATCGCGCCGACATAGGTCCACAGATTGGCGGCCGGTGCAATGTAGTCCATGACGAACTTGCTCACGGCAGCACTTTTTTTGGACTTTCTTTCGATCGCCGCCACGTGCTGCGACGGGGGCAGGGTATTGATGAAACCGAAGCGCGGCAGTTGGGTCCGCAGCCCGCGGCCGACATGGTCGATAATGTCGGTTTCGCCGCGCTTGCGCGTATTACCCCACAGGATCCAGTCCTGCTGGCCGTCCGGAAACGCGGACATCGGGATGCTGATCACCATTGCGATTGCGTTGAAGCCAAAGAACGGCGTGAAGATGAATGGATCGTCGCGCACGCCCGCGTACCAGCGGATCTGCTCGGAGTTCTTCAGTCCGCTGACCTGCTTGTCGGTAAGCCCGGCCTGAGCGCTGAGCCGCATCGCAATCGTCACGTCCGGCTCGATGCCCGCCGGGTCCGCGATCTGGCCGCCGTAGCGCGCACGGGCCTCGGCATCCTCGTAGCCGACCTCGCTGGTCAGGTCCATGTAGACGATGAACTCGTATTCGTCGAGCGCGTAGGGCGGATCGATGCTGAGTCGGGGATAGACGGTAAAAATGACGACCAGTCGGTCGTCTGCCGGAAAAGTAAACAGGCCCATGATGTTGGGCTCTTGCGACAACTCCGGGTTGAACTCCGCGGGCAGCGCCGGATCGGCGTGATCGGACGCCCGCGCTGGCGCGACGGAGACCAAAATATTCGCGAAAAAAAGCAGAGCGAGAAACGACCGCATTTCGAATGCCCCCCGTTGAACGGCCCTAGAATAAAACAGATTGGACGACCCTGCCTATGGCCGGGTGAGGTTTCACGGTCATTAAGCCTCGGTTCAGATTTGCCCCGTCATACTTTCCTGCAACGATGAAGCCGCGTTGAATGACGATGATTGAATCTTCAGCCGCTAACACCGACCGATGGCCCTCGCTGGCGCAGGCCGTGATGCAACTGGATTGGCGGGTTTCCCAGCTCGCCGACGGGCTGACCCTGTCCGAGCACCAGATTCCGCGGGTGCGCATCATTTTGGCCAATGCTCTGGCGCGAGCGGCCTCGATGCGAAACGGAAACACCCAGGACCAGGACGACGCTGCCTCGGCCGCGGATCGGATCCGGGCTCTGTTGAACCCGGAACAACGAGACCGACTCGATAGGCTGGTGGAGGAAGACCGGATCCTGTTACCGAGCTAGCCCAGATTCCAGCTGACCGTCCTTGATCACGGCGGTAACACGCTCCAGCCGAGCGATGTCGTCCAGCGGATCGCCGTCCACGGCGATCAGGTCCGCGAGCTTGCCCGTCTCAATCGTGCCCAGAGTTTCGCTGCGGCCCAGCAGGTCGGCGGTCGCCACGGTGGCGGCGTAAATCGCGTCCATTTCGTCCATGCCGGCGGCGACCATCAGCGCGAACTCCTGTGCGTTCCGGCCGTGCCGGGTCACCCCCGAGTCGGTTCCGAATGCGATCTTGACGCCGGCTTCGTGGGCCCGTTGCAGGCTGCCTTTGGAAGCGCTGGAGGCCGCCCGCGCCTTGGCCTTGATCGCGTCGGTGAAAAACGGATTGCCTTCCATCATTGCCGGCACCAGGTGGCCGGGCAGCAGGGTGGGGACCAGGTAGGCGCCCGATTGTTTGAACAGGCTGATCGCTTCGTCGTCGAGGAAGGTGCCGTGGTCAATGCTGTCCACGCCCGCGCGCAGCGCCGCGATGATGCCGTCGGTGCCATGCGCATGGGCCGCGACCTTGCGGCCCAGGGCGTGCGCGGTGGCAACGATTTCGCCGAGTTCGTCATCGGTCATCTGCTGATCGGTGCCGGTCGCGGTGTCCGACAGCACGCCTCCGGTGGCGGTGATCTTGATCCAGTCGGCGCCGTATTTGATCGCGTGGCGGGCCGCGCGGCGGCAGTCGTAGGGGCCGTCGCAGATCGTTTCCGGGGTCCACAGCTTCAGCAACTCGGCCTTGTAGCCGTCGACGTCCCCGTGTCCGCCGGTGGCCGCGATCGAACTGCCGGCGGCGAGTATTCGCGGACCCGAAACGATGCCTTGATCGATGGCGTCGCGCAGCGCGTAAATGGCCTCCGGATCGCCGCCGAGATCGCGTACCGTGGTGAACCCCGCCAGCAGGGTGCGGCGCGCGTGGCGGACGCCCCGGACGGCCTTCATCGCGGTGGTCACGGTCAGCGCGTCGGTGCGGGTGTCGGGGCCCAACTCACCGAGCAGGTGAACGTGCATGTCCATCAAACCGGGCAGCACGAACTGCTCCGAGAAGTCGATGAACTCGGCGTCGGGGTCCAGACGTCGTGGATCGATCAGACCATCGAGAACTCGTTCGATCTGGGTGCCGCGGATCACGACGGTTTGCTTTGCCTTTGGGGCGACGCCCGGTTTCGACAGCAGCATGCCGGCATGCACGACCGTAACCCGCTCGGCGCTGTCGGCGGCGGGCGCCGGCGCGGTCAAAGCCATCCCGATCATCAACGCGGTCGCGATTGGTAAAGCGGTTTTCATGGATTCCTCTCCGATCCTCGGGCGACGGGGCTGAGTGAGTTTAGCAGTCCCAACGCCAGCCGGATTGCCGACCCGATCCGGCCGGCACGATCGCGCCCCCCTTGCGCCGGAATCAGCCGGGTCGCCTCAACGCCGAGGTGTGCAACTGACGGCAGACCAAACGGTTCGGTTGCGGAGTCGGTCGTTCTCTTATTCCAGCCCGGCCTTTACCGATCCCGGTGTGAGGGCACGCCGCCCCGTGAGCGCGGTCAGCATCGAGCCCCCGACCACCATCAGCGCACCGATGATGCTGAGGGCGTTGAGCGGTTCCGCCTCGAGGAGGTCACTGACCGGGCTCAGCAGGGCCATGAAACCGAGGGTAAGCAAGGGCGTAACGGTCAGCACCGCGCTGACCCTGGACGCCTCCCAGTGCTCCAGTGCCTCGGCGAACGCGCCATAAGCGAACAGGGTATTGAGAATCGCCAGGACCAGCAGGCCGATCCCGCGGCCGTCGAGTCGCCACAGCGCCGCCGGATCGGCCGCCGGCAGGAACAGCAGCGCGCCGGCGACGTAGATCAGCAGCAGGATGTTCTCTGAGGGCATCGCTTTGAGCAATTGCTTTTGCGCCAGCGCATAGGCGGCCCAGGCGACGGCGGCGGCGACGATCAGCAGGACCCCGGTGGAATATTGTCCCAAGGCCCCGAACAGCAGCTCCAGCCGGTGGTTGAAAAACAATACCAATCCGGCGCCCAGGATTCCAAACCCGACCCACTGCCAGTGCCCGAACCGCTCGCCAAACAGAGCGAGTCCACCCAACAGCAGCAGCATCGGTGAAAGCTGGATTACGACCTGCGCGGCGCCGGGCGTGATGAAATCCAAACCGACGACAAAGAGGACGTAATTACCGGTCAGGGCGAACACCGCGACCGCGAGCAGCAGCCATTGACTGCGGTCAAGTCGGCCGAGCCGGGGCAGGGAGCGACGACGTGCCTGAAAAGCCGCGAGCACCATCGCGGCGGCGAGAAACCGGTACCAGGTGATGGTGTAGGCGTCCATCGCGCCCAGCAGCAGCTTCAGGATGACCGGCAGCGCCCCCCACAGCAGCGTCGCGACCAGCGTCAGCCCGAGTCCCAGCTTCCAGTTTCCCGTTGTCTTGTGCATGAGGGCGCCTTTGTATCAGGTTGCAGGCGGCTGCGACATCGATGTGTGCTAAGTTGGGGCAATAAGTCCGCAACGGCGCACCGATGGCGCTGGCTAATCTCCACCGAATCGCCGAGGACACGCCCAACCGGCTGGTGCTGGAACAACGTCGCCGGGGCGTGTTCATCCTGGCCGGCTTTTTCGGCCTGATCACGCTGAGTCTGGGACTCGGTGCCGCCATGGCGTGGGACTCGGGGCCGTGGTTCATCGGCCTGGCCGGCACC
>JBFGYD010000137.1:0-6333 GCA_041587615.1 Lysobacterales bacterium | reverse complement strand
GACCTGGAGGCATCCGGCAACAGCGTCGTACCGACCCAGGGCCTGTGGTTCAATCCGGCGCGGGACGGGGCCGGTTTCAATCTGAATTTGAGCGGCGACCAGCTGATCATCGAATGGTATACGTATCTGGAAGACGGCACCCCGACCTGGTATCTCGCTCAGGGGCCGTTTCCCCCGGCCGGCAACGTTTGGAGCGCCGACCTGAACTTCTTCAACTGGGACGGGCAGAACGCGGCGCCGACCCGGGTCGGAAAGGCGGTGCTGACGTTCCTGTCGCCGACCGACCTGATCTTCAGCTTCGACTTGAACGGGGCGAGCGGCAGCGAGCCCTATACCGTGATCGTCCCGGACCTGAGCTGCGCCACCCACGGTTCCGCGCTCGCGCAGACCGGATTGTGGTTCATTCCGGCGACGCCCGGTTTCGGTTACTCGATCCTGAGCCTGGCCGGGCAGCAGGTGCACATCAACTATCTTTATGACGGCTCGGGCTTCCCGCGCTGGGTGCTGGGGCAGGGCCCCGACGGCGACGCCGAGTTGACCATGGCGCAGTTCACCGGATTTTGTCCGGGCTGCGCGTTCAATCCGGTCACCTCGGCCGCGGTCGGCAGCAACGCCGTCCTCTACAACGACCGAGAATCCGGCGAGATCGCGAGCCTGGTGGAGTTCACCGGGGCCGTGTCGGGAAGCTGGGACGAGGCCGGCACGATCGCCAATTTAACCCCGACGCTGGGCTGCGAGTGAGCTAGCAGCTTGTCGGACTTAGGGGCTCGTTTTGGCCGATCCGGCCTGAGTCCGACAGACTGCTAGCCCGCGAGTTCTTCCACCGATCGATCGCCGATCCCCAGAGACGCCGGCGTGCGCTTGGCTTCCGCCGCGTAGTCGCGGGCCATCAGCACCGACGCGATCCGGATGATGGCGTCCATGGTCGGGGTCTCGACCCCGATCTGCCGGGCCAGAGCCGACATGAAAACCAGTCCGTAGCCGACGTCCTCGTTCAGGTAGCGGTGGTCGAGTTTGGGTTGCGCGCCGATGCCCTGAAATCCGGGAGCCTCGCGATAGGCGGCGCCATAGTTGTCCGCCAGCATGTAGCCCTGGCGCATCCCCATTTGAGGGTCGGGAGCAATGGTGATCCCGAGGCGCTTGCCGATCGCGATCCGCTCGCGGTCCAGCGCGGCAATCAGTCGCCCGACGGAGTCGGTCACCCCTTGTTCGTAGAACAAAAAATCCCCTCCCGTCTCCTCGATGCGGGCCGCGTTGGCCAACGTGACCGCGGGATGGATGATGGGATTGGCGTTCTGCAGACTGGTTTGCATGACGTTTTGCGCGGGCTCCATTCCGGGATAAACGTCGGCGATCAGCGCCAGAATGTCAGCCGTGAACGTCGGCGCCACGGCGGCCAGCAGGTTGCCGGCCTTCAGCTTGAGGAATACTCGAATCCGGCCGGGTTCGGTGAGTCGGACCGCGTAGTGCAGCGTCGAGGTCTCGGCGACCCGGATGGAATCGTCTTCCAGCGGCAGGCCCGCGGCGCGCTTGAACGCGAGCGCGCCGCCGCACGAGCCCGGGCTGACGATGACCGTCTGTCCGACCCGGAGCTTGCCCGCGACCGCCCGACCGAACGGCTCCGTGCTGTAGGCCGGACCCACCGCGTAGATAAGGTCCGCACCGTCCAGTGCGACCTCGACCGCGTGCCCGGCGTTGGCGATCGGGGCAAAACCGGCGATGTCGCCCTCGGCCTCGATACCGCCCCGGCCGGCAATCGCCGCGATGTTGACAGGAAACTGCGAAAAATCGAACAGGCTGACTTCGTGCCCATGGGACGCGCAGTCGAACGCCATCGCGGTTCCGCCCGCGCCGGCTCCCAATACCGCGATTCTCACTGATGATCTCCTTAGCGTCTCAGTTACCCCGGTTCCCCGGTTTGGACGCCCATCGGCACGTGGCCCGGTTGGGCGCGCGTTCGCGCCAGCCAGGCCTGGACCGCCGGATAGGCGCCAAGATCGAAACCGGCCTCCCCGGCGTTATGGGTGTAGGCATAAAGCGCAATGTCGGCCAGCGAGTAGCCGCCAGGGGCAAAGAAATCTTGCGCCTTCAGTTGACTTTCCATGACCGCCAGTGCCGCGTTGCCGCGCTCGATCAACCCCGGAAGTTCCGCCCTGCGCGGATGGTCCGCCGGCAGAAAGCGGCTGACAAAACGGGCCACCGCGACGCAGGGCTCGTGGCTGTACTGCTCGAAGAACATCCACTCGAGCACCCGCGCCCGCTCGAGGCGGCCGGCCGGCAGCAGTGCCGTGCCCTCGCCGAAGTAACAAAGGATCGCGTTGGACTCGCTCAAATACTCACCGGGCTCGACCTCGACGACCGGCACCTTGCCGTTCGGATTCATCGCCAGATACTCGGGCGTGCGGCTTTCGCCCTTGAGGATGTCGACCTCGTGCCAGTCGTATTCGATGCCGAGCTGGGCCGCCACCAGTTGGATCTTGTAACAGTTGCCGGAAACGGTCATGCCGTGCACCTGCGGTCGAAACGGATTCATTGATCACGCTCGGTGACTGGGAGGGCTTACAATATGATCGCCTTTTCACTGCCGTCAAGGGGATTTAGTTGGGTCTCCACCAACTCCCGGGCGCGGTCGAAATCGACCTGTTCCAGGCGTTCGACTCCTTTAATCAGATGCTCCAGGATGCGCTCGTTGATGGCGCCCCTTCGCTGGGCCTCGCGATAGGGCAGGCGCTGGAACATGACCATCGAGTAGCGCGGCAGGAAATGCCGCGGGTGGCGTCGCTCCAGCTCGTGTCCCAGCTCGCGCTTGAGCTGGAAGCGCGAATCGATCACGGCCGAGCGCATCTCGAGGTAGTTTTCCAGCGCCATGTCGGCGATCGCATTGGCATTGTCGCGGCGGGCCGCGGTAAAGCGCGCAAACGCCTGCGGCCAGCTTTTGGACTCGGCCACCGCCGCGTCGAGAGTCAGACAGTCCTCGAACGCGCAGTTCATGCCCTGACCGTGAAACGGCACGATCGCGTGGGCGGCGTCGCCGATGAGCACGGCTCGCCCGTCCAGGTGCCACTGCGGGCAGCGCACGGTGCCCAGCACCCCGACCGGGTGCTCGGCGTGCTCTGAGTCAAGCCGCTCCAGCAGAGGGGTCAAATCGGGGAAACGGGTGTTGCAGAAGTCCCGAAACGCCGCGGGCTTCTCGAGACTGGCGAAGCTCGGTCGCTCGGTCTGGTCGCTCTTGTTGGCCAGGAACAGGGTCGCGGTGAAGCTGCCGTCGGCGTTGGGCAGCGCGATCATCATGTATCCGCCGCGCGGCCAGATGTGCAGCGCGTTGGGGTTCAGCCGGTGTTGGCCGCTGGGACTGGGACGGATCGACAGCTCCTGATAGCCGTGGTCCAGCAGCTCGATGCTGGCCTCAAAGCCCAGGTATTTCTCCAGCGCGGCGCGCACCGGCGAACCGGCCCCGTCGGCGGCGATCAGCGGCAACACCGGGCTCGAGTACTCGCGGCCCGATGCATGGTCGAGCAACACCGCCAGGCCGCGGTCGAAATCCACGCTCTTGAGTTCCTGGCGGAAGTGAATGTGGACCCGATTGGTTTCCTCGGCCGCGTCCAGCAGGGCGATATTGAGACGCACCCGGTGCACCGAATAGATGACTTCCCGGTCGCTGCTGCTATAGGGCTGGAGCGCCTGATGGCCCGCTTCGTCGTGGATCATTCGCCCCCTCATCGGGATCGCGAACTGAGCGACGCGGTGGTGTAGGCCCACCTGTTTTAGCGCGTAAATCCCGCGCTCGGCCAGCGCTAGGTTGATCGAGCGCCCGGCCGGCGTTTCGTGGCGCCGCGGATCAGGCCAGCGCTCGAAGACTTCGACATGGAACCCGCGCCGGGCCAGAAACACCGCCAGCAGCGATCCCGCCAGGCCGGCGCCGGCGATTGTGATCACGCTGGTTTCGGATATTTCGGACACTAGTCCTGCCGCAGGATGCGGGTCAGCCGCTCCACTAAATGATAGACATCGAGGAACCGGTTATACAGCGGCACCGGAGCGATCCTGATCACGTCCGGCGCGCGCCAGTCGCACACAACGTCTGCTCCGATCAGGGCCTCGAACACCCGCCGGCCGCGTCCGCGCGCCCCGCCGATCCGCAGCGAGAGCTGGCAGCCGCGGCGGTCGGGGTCGGCCGGGGTCAGGATCGTCACGTCGGCGGCCAACTCCTGGAGCAGGTACTCCAGGTAACCGGTCAGGGCAACGGATTTTTCCCGCAGCCGGGCGAGGCCGGTTTCGCGGAACAGATCGAGCGCCACGCGCAGCGGCGCTGCGGACAGGATCGGCAGATTGCTCAACTGCCAGGCATCGGCACCGGGCGCCGGATCAAACCCGTCCGCCATCCGGAAGCGGGTGGCCGGATCGTTGCCCCACCAACCCTCGAAGCGAGGCCGCGAACCGAAATTGCGCTCATGAACGAATGCGCCCCCGACCGCCCCGGGACCGCCGTTCAAGTACTTGTAGCTGCACCAGACCGCAAAATCGCAGTTCCAATCATTCAGCGCCAGCGGCACGTTGCCGGCGGCGTGCGCCAGGTCGAAGCCGGCCACGCAGCCGTGACGGTGCGCGAGCGCGGTCAGCGCCGCGATGTCCTGGAGCTGCCCGGAGAAATACTGTACGCCGGGCATCAGCACCAGCGCGACCGACGGTCCATGCCGCTCGAGGTAGTCGGAGAGGGTTGCGGGGCTCAAGCACGCGCTGTCCGGCTCGTCCTCCAGCTCGATCATCGCGTCGGCCGGATCGTAGCCGTGGAACCGGAGCTGAGAGGCCACCGCGTAGCGGTCAGACGGAAAAGCGTGCTTTTCGATCACGATTCGGTAGCGGTCCCGCCGCGGCCGGTAAAAGCTGACCAGCATCAGGTGCAGATTCACGGTCAGCGAGTTCATCGCGACCACCTCCGCCGGGCGCGCCCCGACGATGGCGGCAAGCGGCTCGCGCAGGGGTTCGTGGTAGCTCAGCCACGGGAAATCGCCCTCGAAATGGCCGTCCACGGCGCGCCGACGCCATTGGTCGAGTTCCCCCGTCAGTGCTTGTCCGACTCCCTTGGGCTGCAGGCCCAGCGAATGGCCGCATAGATACACCGGGGCGCGACCGGCGCGGCCCTCTGGCAGCCAGAAGCGTTCACGTAACGACGCCAGACCGTCGCCGGCGTCGAGCGCGCGGGCGCCGTCCTCGCCCGGCTCAAATGACGGCGCGGTCGTAGTTCTGTTCATCCTGAAAATCGGCCAGTTCCAGGCCCAGCCACTCCAGCGCCGTGCCGTGGTAGATCCGCGCCCGATCCTCTTCGCCGAGCGGCACCCGCTCGATCAGGCTGCCCGGATGGGTCTCCCCGAGCGGGAACGGGTAGTCGGATCCAAGCATGATGTTTTGCACCCCGATGACCCGGGTCAGGTATTCGAACGCAGGGGCGTCGTGGACCACCGAGTCGATGTAAAAACGGCCGACGTACTCACGCGGGCCGCGGGGGTTGTCGACCGCGACCAGATCGGGCCGCATCCGAAAGCCGTGCTCGATGCGCCCGAGGTTGAACGGAAACGAGCCGCCGCCGTGGGCAAAGCAGATTTTCAGCCGCGGCAGGCGCTCGAGGACGCCCCCGAAGATCAGGCAGCAAATGGCGCGGGTCTGCTCGGCCGGCATCCCGACCAGCCACGGCAGCCAGTATTTGGGCATCGCGTCGGAGCCCATCATCTCCCAAGGATGAACCAGCAGCGCCAGTTCCAGGTCCTGCACCGCTTCGAACACGGCAAACAGCTCCGGTGCGTCGAGATTCCACTGGTTCACGTGCGACCCGATCTGCACCCCCCTAAGCCCGATGTCGCGGCACCGCTGAAGTTCGGCGATGGCCAGCTCGGGCGCCTGCAGCGGCAGCGTACCCAGCCCGACAAAATGGCGCGGATGGCGATCCACCAGGGCGGCGATATGGTCGTTGAGGTATTGGCCCAGCTCCAGCGCGTGGCGCGGCTGCGCCCAATAGCTGAACATGACCGGCACCGTGGACAGCACCTGGACCTGGATCCCGAAGCTCTGGTACTCCTCAATCCTGAGCTGCGCGTCGAAGCAGTTTCGCCAGATCTCTCGGAAAAACTTGCCGTCGCGGTAGATCCGGGTGCGTTCGCCCGTCGCCTCAAGGTAAGGAAAGCCGGGCACGCCGTATTTCTCGGACAGGTTGGGCCAGTCTTCGGGCAGGATGTGGACGTGGGTGTCGATCTTCAGCATCGCAGGGGCATCAACGTTGGAGCATTCATGTTCTGCCTACCGCGCGGGTTCCCGGGCTCAGGACTCGCTCGGGGGCAG
>JBFGYD010000136.1:0-6351 GCA_041587615.1 Lysobacterales bacterium | reverse complement strand
GGTTTCACCGTCTCCCCCAGGATGCAGCAGTTCAGCGAGTCGGCTTCCAGGTTGAACGGGACCGAGTTGGCGAGGATGTTGGGGTGGGCCTTGAGCTTGCGCCCGGTGGACGCCGAGCCGGTGAAGGTCACCACGTCCTGCTCGGTGAGGTGGTTCAGGAGGTCGCCGACGCCGCCACAGATCAACTGCAGCGATCCCTCCGGCAGGATTTCGCTGGCGATGATCTCGCGCACCATCGCCTCGGTCAGATAGGCCGACGCGGTCGCGGGCTTGACCACGACCGGCATGCCCGCGGCCAGGCTCGGGGCGATCTTTTCCAGCATCCCCCAACACGGGAAATTGAACGCGTTGATGTGCATCGCCACGCCGCGCTTGGGCACCAGGATGTGGCGCCCGACGAAGGTCCCCTCGCGCGACAGCGGCTCGACCTCGCCCTCGACCAGGAATTTTTCGTTCGGAAACTCGCGCCGCACCAGCGACGAATACGAAAAAAGCGTCCCGATCCCGCCCTCGATGTCGATCCAGCCGTCGCCGCGGGTGGCGCCGGTCCAGGCCGAGATCTCGTAGAAGCGCTCCTTATTGGCCAGCAGGTGCTTGGCCAGCGCTTTGAGCGCCTGAGCGCGCTGGTGAAAGGTCTGAGCGCGCAGCGCGGGTCCACCGACCCGGCGGGCGTAATCCAGCACCGCGGCGAAGTCGATCCCGTCCGAGCAGACCCGGGCGACCGGCTCACCGCTGACCGCGTGATACACCTCGACCCCGGCCGAGGCGCCCTCCACCCAGTCCCCGCAAACGTAGCTTGCCAGCTTCATCGTGATTCCTCGCTGTTCGACGTTTTGGGCGCCAGGTTCGAGACGTCAATGCGCGGACGCTCGGGCTCCGGCTCCGTCAGCGGCGCCACCGCGCGCAGGGTTTGCAGGCTGCGAACGCTGAGCTGCTGGTATTCCATGGTGCCCTGGCGCTTCCAGGCGATTTCCGATTCTTTCAGCTCCCGCACCACCCGCGCCGGAGCGCCGAGCGCCAGATGGCGGGCCGGTACCTCGAACTTTGCCTTGACGAACGCTCCGGCGGCCACGATCGCCGATTCGCCGATGACCGCTTCGTCCATGATTACAGCGTTCATGCCGATCAGGGCGTTGACCCCGACCCGGCAGCCGTGCAGCACCGCCCCGTGGCCGACGTGGCCGTCTTCTTCCACCACCACGTCTTGGCCCGGAAACGCGTGCATCACGCAGGTGTCCTGGACGTTGCTGCCGGGCGCCATGATCACCCGACCGAAATCGCCGCGCAGCGATGCGGCCGGTCCGACATAGCAGCGTTCGGCCACGATCACGTCGCCGATCAAGACCGCGCTCGGGTGGACGAAGGCCGCCGGGTGGATCACCGGCACGATACCGTCGATACTGTAGACCTGCATGTTGGGACCTGTTAGCAAGATGTTGAATGGACCGCGCCGGAACTTCGTTCCGAACCGACATGGCGCGCTCAAGATCATACCCAATCGCTCCGCCTGTGGTAAAAGTAGGGGACCATCTCAACCGCAAGACCCATGAGCCACGAGACCATCGAATTCGAAATCGCCGACGGGGTCGCGACCTTGACCCTGAACCGACCGGACAGCCTCAACAGCTTCAACACTCGGATGCACGCCGAAGTGCGCGTGGCGTTGGCTACCGTCACCGCCGAGGCGTCGATCCGATGCCTGCTGCTGACCGGCGCCGGGCGCGGGTTCTGCGCCGGGCAGGATCTGAGCGATCGCAGCGTTGCCCCGGGCGAGCGGATGCCGGATTTAGGATCGTCGCTCGAAGACCGTTACAACCCGCTGATCCGCACCCTGACCGGGCTTGAAAAGCCGGTTGTTTGCGCGGTCAACGGGGTCGCGGCCGGCGCCGGCGCCAACATCGCGCTGGCCTGCGACATCGTGCTGGCGGCGCGCTCGGCCAGCTTCATCCAGGCGTTCTGCAAGCTCGGACTGATCCCCGATTCGGGCGGCACCTGGTCGCTGGTCAAGGCGCTCGGCCTGCCGCGCGCGAAGGGCCTGGCGATGCTCGGAGATCGTTTGAGCGCCGAGCAGGCGGCCGACTGGGGGCTGATCTGGCGCTGCGTCGACGACGCCGATCTGATGGACGAGGCGCGCAAGCTCGCGCGCCACCTGGCGACCCAGCCGACCCTCGGACTGGCGGCGATCAAACAGGCGCTGCATTTGGCCTGCGCCGCCGATCTGGACACGCAGCTCGACACCGAGCGCGACCTGCAGCGGCGCGCCGGTCGCAGCGAGGACTACCGCGAGGGCGTCGCCGCGTTCATGGAAAAACGCAAGCCGGAGTTCAAGGGCCGATGAGCATGAGCCAAGACACCGTCATCGGCGTGGTCGGCGCCGGCACGATGGGCGCCGGTATCGCCCAAGTTGCGGCGGCGGCCGGCCATTCGGTACTGCTGTTCGACGCGGTCGAGGGCGCTGCCGCCGCCGGCCTCGAGCGCTCCGCCAAGGGGCTGAGCCGGCTGGTCGAGCGGGGCAAGATGGAGGCGGAAGTCCGGGACGCGCTGCTGGCGCGAGTTCGCCCGTGCGGGGAGCTTAGGGAACTGGCGCCCGCCGGCGTTGTGATCGAGGCCATCGTCGAGCAGCTCGAAGCCAAGCGCGAACTGTTCAAACAGCTCGAAGCGCTGTGCGGGCCGGACGCGATCCTGGCCACCAACACCTCGTCGATTTCGGTGACCTCGATCGGAGCCCAGCTCGGGCGCCCGCAGCGGCTGGTCGGCATGCATTTTTTCAACCCGGCTCCGGTGATGAGGTTGGTCGAAATCGTCAGCGGTCTGGAGACCTCCCCGGCGGTCGCTGAACAGGCGTTCGCGCTCGCCGAGGCCTGGGGCAAGGTGGCGGTGCGGGCACGCTCGACGCCGGGGTTCATCGTCAACCGGGTGGCGCGACCGTTCTATGCCGAGGCGCTGCGGATCTTCGAAGAGGGCGGCGCGGACATCGCCACCATCGACGCGGTCATGCGCGAGAGCGGCGGCTTTCGGATGGGGCCGTTCGAGCTGATGGACCTGATCGGCAACGACATCAACTACGCGGTCACCTGTTCGGTGTTTGACGCCTACAACCAGGATCCGCGCTTTCGCCCGTCGCTGGCGCAGCTCGAGCTGCTCAACGCCGGTCGCCTCGGGCGCAAAAGCGGGCGGGGCTGGTACGACTATGGCGCCGGCGCGGAGCAGCCCGAGCCGCGCACCGCGTTCCCGACCCCAATCCCGGAATTGGTCGGACTGTGCGGGAGGGTCGAACCGGCGGCAACCCTGGCGGCGATGGCGCGCGCGGCCGGGATCCAGGTCGAGGAGTTGCCCGGCAACGGCTATCTGGAGATGGCCGGGGTCGAGCTGCACCTGTCCGACGGGCGCAGCGCGACCGAGCGGGCCGCGGCCAGCGGCCACGCCAAGACGGTCGTCTACGACCTCGCAGGCGACTACCGCAAGGCTGGCCGGATCGCGATCGCGGCCGCGGCGCAGGGCCCCGAGCACGAGGTGCTGCCGGTGTGTGGGTTTTTCCAGGCGCTCGGCAAGTCGGTGTCGGTCATCGACGACATCCCGGGCATGATCGTGCTGCGCACCGTGGCGATGCTGGCCAACGAGGCCGGCGACGCGGTCGGCCAGCGCGTCGCGAGCCCGGCCGGGGTAGATCAGGCGATGCGGTTCGGGGTCAACTATCCCAAGGGGCCGCTGGCCTGGGCCGACGAACTGGGGCTGGAGACGGTGGTCACCGTGCTGGACCACCTGGCCGCCCACTACGGCGAGGACCGCTACCGCGTGTCGTCATGGCTGCGGCGGCGGCTCGCCGCCGGCCGGGCCTGCCATGACTGAGCAGGAGCTGGCTGAAGCCTGCGCGCGACAAATGTGGGACCGTGACGCGGCCAGCCAGGGTCTCGGAATGCGGCTCGGTCCGGTGGCCCCGGGGCAGGCGCAGCTCACGATGGACGTCACGCCCGAGATGGTCAACGGTCACGGCATCTGTCACGGCGGGTTGATCTTCTCGCTGGCCGACTCGGCGTTCGCGTTTGCGTGCAACAGCCGCAACCAGGTCCAGGTCGCGCTGTCGTGTTCGATCGATTACCTCGCGCCCGGTTTCGCCGGCGATTGCCTGACCGCGACCGCCCGGGAACGGCGCCGCAGCCGCCGCACCGGATTGTTCGAGGTCTCGGTGACCAACCAGGCGGGCGAGGAGCTGGCCCATTTTCGCGGCCGCAGCTTCGCCCTCGACCAGACCGTGTTGCGCGATGGCTCGCCCGACGATGAGGAACCGGCAGATGACTGAAGCCTACATTTGCGACGCGGTGCGCACCCCGATCGGGCGCTTCGGCGGCGCGCTGGCGGTGGTGCGCGCCGACGACCTCGGCGCGGTGCCAATTCGCGCGCTGATCGAACGCAATCCGGGAATCGACGTCGCCCGCCTCGAAGACGTAATCTACGGCTGCGCCAACCAGGCCGGTGAGGACAACCGCAACGTCGCCCGGATGAGCCTGCTGCTGGCCGGACTCCCGGCGAGCGCCGCCGGGGTCACGGTCAACCGCTTGTGCGGCTCCGGGATGGAGGCGGTCGGGCAGGCCGCGCGCGCGATCAAGACCGGTGAGGCGGACCTGCTGATCGCCGGCGGGGTCGAGTCGATGTCCCGCGCGCCCTACGTGCTGGGCAAGGCGGGCGCCGCGTACGGGCGCGACCAGCAGCTTTACGACACCACGCTGGGCTGGCGCTTCGTCAACGCCGCGATGAAGGCTCAGTATGGGATCGATTCGATGCCGGAAACCGCCGAGAACGTGGCCGAAGACTATTCCGTGTCGCGCGAAGACCAGGATAAGTTCGCATGCCGCAGCCAGCAGCGCACCGAGCGCGCCCGTCAGGCCGGATTTTTCGAGCGCGAGATCGCGCCGGTCACGATCCCGCAGCGCAAGGGCGAGTCGCTCATCGTGGACTCAGACGAGCACCCCCGTCCCGACACCACGCTCGAGGGTCTGGCTCGGCTCAAGACCCCGTTTCGCGAGCCCGGCACGGTCACCGCCGGCAACGCCTCCGGCCTCAACGACGGCGCCTGCGCGCTGCTGCTGGCCTCGGAGCGGGCGCTGAGTGAGCAAGGGCTGAAGCCACGGGCGCGGGTCGTAGCGATGGCGGCGGCCGGGGTCGAACCACGGGTCATGGGGATCGGCCCGGTGCCGGCGACCCGCAGGGTGCTAAAACTGGCGGGCCTGAGCATCGAGCAAATGGATACGATCGAACTCAACGAAGCCTTCGCCGCCCAGTCGCTGGCCTGCCTGCGCGAACTGGGTCTGGCCGACGATGCCGAGAACGCCAACCCCAACGGCGGTGCGATCGCGATCGGCCACCCGCTGGGCATGAGCGGCGCCCGCCTGGTCACGACCGCGCTGAACCAACTGGAATCGACCAACGGCCGCTACGGCCTCGCCACGATGTGCATCGGCGTCGGTCAGGGCATTGCAATGATCATCGAGCGCGTGACCTGACCCGCAAGAAGGGTCCTGACCGGTCCCCTTTTTTGCTTAAGCGCCAGCAATGGCCGCCTCGGGCGGTCTGTGTAATCTATGCTCGCCTCCAGCTACAAAGGGCTTACGGTTGGCGCGGTCGGATTGCTGCTGTCTGCGGCGGCGATTGCGACGCAAGGCTTCGATCACGAGCACCAAGCACTTGACGCGCTGCTCCAGGCGCACGTGACCGACGGTCGGGTCGATTACCGAGCGCTTCAGCGCGACCGCGAGCGGCTGGATGGGTATCTGGCCCAACTGGCCGCACCGGCGGCCGAGGCCTTCGACGCGTGGACCGCCGATCAGCGGCTGGCGTACTGGCTCAACGCCTACAACGCGTTCGTGCTGGCCACGGTTGCCGAAAACTACCCGATCGAGGGTCGCACGCTGGTGGGACTGGCGTTTCCGCGAGGAAGCGTCTGGCAGATCAAGGGGGTGTGGAAGAAGATCAAGCGTCCGGCGGCCGGCGGGCGGGAAGTCTCGCTGGATCAGATCGAGAACGAGATCATCCGGCCGCGCTTCGACGAACCACGCATCCACTTCGCGCTGGTGTGTGCCTCGCTGGGCTGCCCGGATCTCCGCGGCGCCTACCGCGCGGCCGGGCTGGACGAGCAGCTAGACCGCAGCACGCGCGCGTTCCTGAACGACCCCGAAAAGGGGGTTCGGTTCGACGGCAACCGGGTCTACGTGTCGAAGATCTTCAAATGGTTCGACGAGGACTTCGAATCCTTCGCTGGCACTGAGCCCTGTTTTGCGAACCTGAAGCGCCGGCATGCCGGCCCGCTGAGCTTCATCGCCCGCTACCGGACGGACTTATCGCCGCTGCAATGCG
>JBFGYD010000135.1:0-6367 GCA_041587615.1 Lysobacterales bacterium | reverse complement strand
TTCCGGGAGTTCCACCTCGATCGTAAAGCTCGGCCGGTCGTTCGGTGGAAAGAAAATGTTAGGAATGACTTTGAGACCCTGCATCGTCGCGAAGAAAACGACCGCGACCGAGGCCAGAAAGACCAGCGGTCGAGCCAGTATCGCTTTGAGAAAGGCGCGGAACGCCCGGTAAACCGGGGTGTCGAAAGCGTCGCCCTCGCCGCTCGGCTTCACTTTCAGAAACGCGACCGCCAGCAGCGGAATCACGGTCAGCGCGATGACCCAGGAACAGAGCAATGTGATGGTCACGACCTTGAACAGTGGCGCGGTGTATTCCCCGGTGGTTGATTCGGCCAGGTAGATCGGCAGAAACGCCGCCGCCGTCGTCAGGCTCGAGGTCAGCAGCGGCAGGCGCAATTCGCGGGCGGAATCGATCGCCGCCCGCCGGGCCGGCTTGCCTGCCTCCATCTGCACGATGATCGACTCCGACATCACGATCGCGTTGTCGACCAGCATCCCCAGCGCGATGATCAGCGATGCCAGCGACATCTGATCCAGCCCGATTCCGAACACCGACATGACCAGAAAAGCCGCGACCATCGCGCACGGTATCAGGCTCGCGACCACCAGCCCGGTGCGAAACCCCAGGAACAGCAGCATGACCGCGGCCACGATCAGCACCGCCTGCAGCAGGTTGCCGACGAAATCGTCGATCTTGTTATCGACCGCGCCGGGCTGGAACTGGAAAAAGTCGAAATCCACGCCCACCGGATACACCTCGTGGGCGCGAGCGATGACGCCTTTGACCGCCGTGCCCAAGTCCAGGATATTGCCGCCCTCGCGCAGCGACACCGCCAGGGTCAAGGCGGGCACCCCGCTTGAGCGCATCCGGGTTTCCGGCGGGTCGACGTAGCCCCGGTAAATCTCGACCACGTCGCCAAGGCGCACCAGCTCGCGGGTGCCAGGCACGTTGATCACGGTCTGGCGCAGATCCTCGACCGATTCGAAGCTGCCCGAGGGCTCCATGACGATCCGCTCGTACGGGGTCGTGAAATCCCCGCCTGGCAGGATGATGTTGCGCGCCGAAAGCGCCTGACTCAGCAGCAGCGGGGAGAGTCCATACTCCGCCAGTCGGGCGTTGTCGTAGTCGGCGAAAATCCGCTCCTCCTGGTCGCCGATGATCTCAACCTTGGCCACTTCCTGCACCAGCAGCAGTTCGTCACGCACCTGGTCGGCGACGGTTTTCAGCTCCCGGTAGCTGAACCCGTCCCCGGTCAGCGCGATCAGGGTGCCGAACACGTCCCCGAACTCATCGTTGACGGTCGGCCCGACAACCCCGTCGGGCAGATCGCCGCGCGCCTTGTCGACCTTGCGCCGAAGCTTGTCCCACAGCGGCTGCATCCGGGTGTAGCTTTCTTTGATGTTGACGTAGATCACCGACAGGCCGACCTTGGAGGTGCTGCGCAGGTAATCCAGTTC
Organism: Lysobacterales bacterium; assembly: GCA_041587615.1. Classification (GTDB taxonomy): domain Bacteria; phylum Pseudomonadota; class Gammaproteobacteria; order Xanthomonadales; family SZUA-38; genus JBFGYD01. The sequence continues at coordinate 4,909 of JBFGYD010000135.1, read as the reverse complement.
CGGCATCTCCTGGATCACCTTCTCGAGCTTGTCGGTGACCAGCATCTCGACCCGCTCGGGACTGGCCCCGGGGAACACCGTCTGCACCACCGCCGTGCGGATGATGAAGCCCGGGTCCTCGCTGCGCGGCAGCGAACGGTAGGCGAACGCCCCGGCCGCCAGCACCACCACGAGCGCCGCCAGCGTGATGCGGTTGTTGTCGATGGCGAATCGGGTGAGATCCATTGCCTATGTGCTATGCAAAAGACGAACGGCGCGAGCCGGCACGGTTCAGAGGATCGCTGTTGGTCAGCTCAGGCCGGCGCAAGCCACGCCGCTTCTTCGCCTCAGGCGAAACCGCAACGGGTCTTGCACCTGGCTTGTCACGGGCCGCCACAACACCACCTTCTGTGACCGAACCGCAGCTTGGTTGCTCACCGACTGGCGTCAGGCCGCCAGAACACCATCTGCTTCTCGGGCGTGCGATCATCCGATCCTCTTAATTAATGGCCGGTTTCGGGTTCGCCGAGCAGGGTGACGATCTGGCCGTCGGCCAGGCGCCGCACGCCGGCGGTTGCGATCAGCTCGCCCTCGCTCAGGCCCGCCGTGATCTCAATGCCGTCGGGCGTCGGCATGCCGACCTCGACCGGACGCCGCCGCGCCTGCCATCGGTCGCCGTCGCCGGCGGGCTCGAGCACGAACGCGAAGCGCCCGTCGCGGTCTTCACCGACCGCCACGACCGGCACCACCAGTCCCTCACCGGCGGTGCCGCCGGTGTCGAGCTGAAAGCGCACGTTGGCGGACATGCCCGAGCGCACCCCGTCGCACTGACCCTTGAGCGCGACGGTGACCGGGAACGTCGCTCCCAAGCGCGCGGTGGCGACCCCGACCTCGGTCACGATCGCGTCGAACTCGCGCTGGCCGAGCGCGTCGACGATGACCCGCGCCGCGCTTTGAGCGCGCACAGGCTCGATATAGGTTTCGGGGACGCTGATTGCGACCTCGGGACAATCACCGCAGGTCAAGCTGACGACCGTCTGCCCGACCTGAACGTTCTGATTGACCTCGACCGGCGTCGCCGCCACGCGACAGTCCTGCGGCGCCCGCAGTTCGGTATAGGACAACTGCAGCCGCGCCGCCTCGAGCTGCTGGCGCGCGGCCCGCACCTGCGCCGCGGCCGATTCGGCGGCGGCGCGTGCCGCGTCGAGATCGCTGCGCGAAACGTTGCGATTCTCATACAATCCGCGGGTTCGCTCGTAGCTGGCCTCCGCGTTGCGCTGCTGCGCCACCGCCCGCGCGAGTCCGGCTTCGGCTTCGCGTCGCTTGACCTCGTAATCGGTGGGATCGAGCGAGGCGACCACACTGCCCGCCCCGACCTCGGAGCCAACGGCTAGCGGAAGTGAAACCAACGTGCCCGGGACTTTGAAGCTGAGATCGCTTTCCAGCGCCGCCCGCACGGTGCCCGAAAACACCCGCGAGCTGGCGCCTCCACCGGTTGCCACGCGGGCGAAGCGCACCGGTCGCACCGTCGGCTCGGACTCCGGCGGCGGCGCTTCGCAACCGATCAAAGTCATTGCCAGCCCGAGCATCAACAGCTCTTTTGCCCGCGCCAGGGGCATCCGGAATCGTCGCATGCCTCGTCGATTCATTGTTGTTGTGCTCCTTGGCGGCCGCTGGGCAGGAATCGCTGGTCAAGCGGTTCCACTCCGCGCCGGTCGAAATAGTCCTCGATTTCCCGCTGCCATCGCTCGCCGCGACCCGGATCGAGCAGCAGCGAGAAATCGGCCGACGCGCGAAGCACGTCGACCAAATCCAACAGGTACGCGTAGCGCGACTCGGCCGCGTCTAGCTGAGCCAGCAGCGCGGCGCGCTGGGCGTCGATCAGCTCGGTGATCGAGGCCGCCCCGCTGGCGTAAGCGGCCGCGACCAACTCCAGATTTTCGGTCGCCGCCTCGGCAGCTTCGGCCGACAGCGACACCGCCGCATAGGAGCTGCCGGTACGATGCAAAGCGAACCGGGTCTGCGCCTCGACGGCCTCGGCCACGGCGGCGTACTGCAGGTTTAGTTGCTCGAGCTGGTTGGCCGCCTGGGAGCGCCGTGCCCGCAGCGCGCCGCCCGCGAACAGCGGCAGCTCGGCGGCCACCGAAAGGGTCTCGCTGCGGTCGTCCAGTCCGGTGCCGGTCAGGTCCGAACCGGCACCGGAGCGATCGAGATTTTCGACCAACGACCCCTGCAGCGTAATCTCGGGCACGTACAGCTTGCGCCGCGCGGCCAGCAGATCCCGCTCCTGGGCCGCGATCAGCGCGTCGAGCTGGGCCAGATCGGGCGAATGATCCAGCGCCTGGTCGACCACGAAGTCCTGAAATACCAGCCAGACCTCGGGATTGGCGACGAAGCGCTCGAAACGGGGATCGAAAAAAATCTCCAGCGCCGCGTCCAGGCTCGCTTCCGGGGTTGCGATCGGGTCGTTCTGCGGGCGGTTGAGCACCCGGTTCAGCTCGGTGGTCGCTGCTCGCGTATTGGCCTGGGCGGCGATCAGATTTTGCTTGTCGGTGGCCAGGCGCGACTGCCAGCGCAACCGGTCGGCACGATCGGTGGCCCCGATTTGCTCGCGCAGTCGGGCGAGGTCGAAGTTGGTTCGCGTGACCTCCAGGTTAGAGCGCTGGACCGCCTCGAGAGCGCGCGCGCGCAGGAGCTGGAGGTAGCCGCTCGCCGCCGCGCGCTGCGTGTCAAGCAGCACCGCGCGATAGACCTCGACAGCCGCGTCCTGCTGGTGCTGGCTGATCCGATAGCCGGCCCAGGCGTCGTCGGAATAGATCGACTGAACCCCACCAATTTCCAGTTGCGAACTGCGCTCCGCGCTGATCGCGGGGTTGGCCCGGTCGGCATCGATCTCGGTTGCGCTGACCCCGACGCTCAGCCGGGGCAGCAGCGCCGCGCGCGCGCGGCGGCTGGCATCCGCGGCGACCACCGGCCCGAGGCGCGCGGTCTCCAGGTCCGAATTGACCGCCATCGCCCGCTCCAGCACCTCGGTCAAGGTGAACCACTGACCGCGCTGCTCATCACCGTGCTTGAGCTCGGCCTCGGACAGCACGTCCCAGCGCGGCGAAAACCCGATCGCGGCGGCCGTTCGCATATTGAGTTGCAGCCGCTGGGTCTGCGGAAAGGCGACCTGGAACCCCGCCGGATCCTCGCCCAGCAGCACCCGCTGGACATTCAGCGCGATGCGCCTCACCAGCCGCGTGATGTCGCCCTCGCGGCCGCCGGTGCTCATCAGCGCCCCGGCTTCCAATTCGTCGCCGCCGAGCATCGAAAAACTGGGCAAGCGCCGAGCCGCGAGGCCGGCCAACAGGCGTTCAAACTCACCGATGCTGAAACGCACCAGCGGCGTCAGGTAGACCGCCTCCACGTCGGGACCGAGCGCGGCCAGCACCTCGTCGGCGCTGGCGGCGGCGCCCACCACCGAGATCGCAATGCCGAGCTGCGCCTCCAGCTCGGCCCGCTTCTCGACCCCGATATTGGGAATGACGGTTAGCGGCAGGCGGTCGGCGACGACCGCCAGGCGGCGGAAGCCGACCGCCCGGTGGAAGGCCTCGATCTCGTTGGCGACGCTATGAAAATTGGAGATGTAGGTGAAGTTGGATTTGCCGCTGGCGCCGTCGACGAGCGGAAAGTGCTGCAGCGCCGCGTCGGCGGTGACCGGCGCGATCACCGGTTTGCCAAGTTCCGGCATCGAAGCGGCGACGTGCGAGGCTACGAGGCCGAGGGTCAGCACCTGCGCTACCCGCGGCTCGGCCATCAGGCGGTTCAGCGCGGCGCGCACACCGGCCTCAGTCCAGCCACCGTCGACCTGAAATTCAGGCGGAAACTCGACCCGGAATTCGTCACCGACGAGATCCTGGACCTCGGCCACTATCGCGCCGAGCGGGATCGACTCGCGCTCGATCGGCCCGTCACGCACCACCCCGACTGAGACCGCCTGCGAGGCCGTCAACCAAAGCATGCTGGCGAGCCAAACCGACCCTAACCAGATCCGCAAACTGCTCTCTCCCTCGGCAATTCTCGGCAACGGATCATATCATCCCGCCGATCCGTGCATGTGCCGCGTCGATACGGGATTACCGAAGGCCGTTAGCGGCCTTCGCGGATACCTCAGCCGAGTCCCGGGCCCCAAAATTCATGCACGGGATTGCGCAAGGCTCGGGTGTGGTTGCGCGACTCTGACCGGCGCGAGGCAGATCTAGCATGAACAAAAACAACCCCACCAGGAGTGGGCCAGCCGCCTTTCACGTTGCCACCCTCGGCGCGCTGCTGGCAGCGGTTTGCGGTTTGAGCGTCGCGAAAAGCGCGGACGAGGGGACCGAGGCGAGCGAGACGACCGAGCTGTCGCCCATCGTGGTCGTCGCGACCCGGACCCCTCGCCCGCTGGCCGAGGTGGCCGGGACGGTCACGATCATCAATGCCGAGACCATCGCCGATCAAATGGCCGGCAACATCGCCGATCTGGTTCGCTATGAACCCGGCATCTCGGCGCCCCGCCGAACCTCCCGTTTCGGCCATTCCGGATATACGTTGCGGGGTATCGGCGGCAATCGGGTGGCGATCGAGATCGACGGCGTGCCGGTCGCGGATCGATTCGAAATTGGAAATTTTTCCAATTCCGGTCGGGACCTGGTCGACGTCAACCTGATCGAGCGCGTCGAGATCCTGCGCGGACCCGCGTCCGCGCTGTATGGCTCCGACGCGATCGGCGGCGTGGTGTCCTATTTCACGCACGCGCCGGAAAACCTGGTGAGTGCCTATGGCCGAGCGCGCTTCGGCTTCAGTTCCGGATACCTGGGCGCCGACGATTCGGCCTTCGCCAGTGCCAGAGCGGCTTGGGCCCAGCCGGACTACGGCGGCCTGGCCTCGTTTACCTACCGCGATGGCC
>JBFGYD010000134.1:0-6381 GCA_041587615.1 Lysobacterales bacterium | reverse complement strand
GGCGTCCCCTATCAAACCCCTCTCGGTACCGCTGGAGACAACCCGCGGTAGCCTGCTGGCTCGCGCGGGGGCACCATCATAGTCGATGTCCGGGTTGCGCTCAAATGTACCTTGCGGTAATGCTTGCGCGATATCCATCGCGAGCAAAGGTGACCCGATGCGTCCTTTTTTTGTCTCGGCCCGGATCGCATCCGGTCTCATTTTAATGGTCTCGATGATCGGTTCTGCAGCCGCGCCTTTGCCCCTGGAGAGCGGAGTGGCGGCCGACTATCACTACCTCGACACGTTGTACCGGGAGTTGCACCAGAATCCTGAGCTGTCGTTCGAGGAAGCGAACACCGCGGCGCGCATCGCCGCCGAACTGGACGCGCTCGGGTTCGACGTCACCACCGGCTTCGGAGGCCACGGCGTCGTCGCCGTACTGCTCAACGGGGCCGGCCCAACGGTCATGATCCGCGCCGACCTCGACGCGCTGCCGATCGAGGAGCAAACCGGGCTCGAATACGCCAGCCGAACACAGGCCGCGGACCGCGACGGCAATCCGGTTTCGGTCATGCACGCGTGCGGCCACGACGTGCACATGACCGTGCTGGTCGGGACCGCCCGCCGGCTGGTCGCGCTACGCGACACCTGGCGCGGCACGCTGGTCATGATCGGCCAGCCGGCGGAGGAGCGCAGCGGCGGCGCCAAGGCGATGCTCGCCGAGGGCCTGTTCGAGAAGTTTCCGCGACCGGATTACAACCTGGCGCTGCACGTGGCATCGGACCTCGAGGCCGGAACCCTCGGCGCGGTCAGCGGCTACTTCATGGCCAACGTGGATTCGGTCGACATCGACGTACCGGGCATCGGGGGCCACGGCGCCTATCCCGACCGGGGCAAGGACCCGATCGTGCTGGCGGCCCAGATCGTCCAGTCGCTGCAGACCATCGTCTCGCGCGAGATTTCGCCGTTGGAGCCGGCCGTGGTCACGGTCGGCTCGATCCACGGCGGCTCTCAGCACAACATCATCCCCAGCGAGGTCAAGCTACAGTTGACCCTGCGCTCGTACTCGTCCGAGGTGCGCGAGCAGACCATCGCCGCGATCAACCGCATGGCGCTCAACCTCGCGCGCGCCGCGGGCATGCCCGAGGACCGGCTGCCGACGGTCACGGTGCTCGACGAGCATACGCCGGCGGCCTACAACGATCCGGCCCTGACCGAACGCGTGCTGGCGGTGTTGCGAGAGCGCCTGGGCGAGGAGGCGGTGGTAGCGGTCGCACCGGAGATGGTCGGCGAGGACTTCGGCCGCTACGGCGCGGTCGAGCCGCCGATCCCGAGCCTGATGTTTCGCCTCGGCACCGTGGCCGGCGACCGGCACCAGGCCTACCGCGACGGCCAACTGACGCTGCCGACGCTGCACTCGGCGCTGTTCGCCCCGGACCCGGAGCCGACCATTACGACCGGCGTCACCGCGATGTCGGCGGCGGCCCTCGAGCTGCTCGCCGGGGCCGAATAAGCGGCCGAGAAAACGCCATACGGCGACGCGAGCCGGTCGCCGGTACTCACCGGGACGCCCTTCTAAGGCCGTCCACCGGCTCGACGTCGGCCCCAGCGACCGCAACGTCGGACGCGCGCGCCCGCAGCGAGATCACCAGCACCCCGCCAAGTACCAGCACGCCGCCGGCGATCAGCCGCCAGCCGAGTTCATCGCCCCAGAAAATAACCCCGAGCCCGACCGCAATGATCGGGGTCAGCAGCAGGTAGGGGGTCACCGCGGTGACCGGGTGGCGCTGGATCAGGTAGAACAGAATCCCATGACCGACCAGCGAGGCGATGAGCGCCGAGTAGGCGACGCCGCCCCAGTGCTGCCAGCCGGCGGTCATCATGAGCTCCAGTTGCCCGGATTCCAGCACCAGGCTCATCGGAACCAGCACCGGAATCGAAATCAGCGCAGTCCAGGCCTGGAAGCCGAACGCGTTCAGCCCGCTCAAATCGCGCATCAGGGTCGTGCCCAGGCCCAGGAAAAAGGCCGAAATCAGCACCACCACCACGCTGTCCAACTGCGCCGAGACGCCGGGTTCCAGCCCCACCAGCAGTACCCCGGTGAACGCGACGGCGATCGCCCCGGCCGTACGCCAGCCGATCCGCTCGCCCAGCAGCGCGATCGCGAGCAGGGTCGAAAACGGCACGTAGGACTGCACCAGGATCGCCACCGAGGAGACGTCCGCCGACAGCCTCAAGCCTAAGAAATTGAGGCTGAAATGAAGCGCACCGCTGCTCAGGCATACCACGATCAATCGTCCCCACTGCGCCCTGGGTGGCAGACGCAGCCACGGAAACAGCACCGCCAGCACGATCGCGAACCTTACCGTGGTAAACAGCAGCGGCGGAAAGTGCTGAAGCCCGATCGCGGCGGCGATGAAGTTGAAGCCCCACGCGAAACACACGACCAGGATCAGGATCAGGTGAGCGGCGGACATCACACGAAGGCGCCGTGCTCGGCTGAAATCTCCAGATTCAGCGCGCGTTCAGGCGCCCCACGATACGGTGCCGTCGAGGCATCGCGACCGCAGATCCCAACGGAGTCGTTATGAATAACACCGTCTTGTTGCTGGCCGCCGCGACGATCGCCGGCTGCACCAGTTCCACCCTGATCAAATCCTCGGATCCCGAAGCGCGGATCTACGTCAACGGCGAATACCTGGGTACCGGCGAGGCGCTTTACTCGGACCGCAAGGTCGCTTTCGCCAACAACGACGTAATCCTGCGAAAAGAGGGGTGCGAGCCCGTCGAGCACCGCTTTCGGCGCAACGAGGACGCCGACGTCGGGGCGATCGTCGGTGGCTTTTTGGTCGCGGTGCCGTTCCTGTGGACGCTGGAGTACAAGGAGCAGCACGCCTACGAGTTCGCCTGCCGCGCTGGGGTCGACTAGTCGCGCCGCAGCCGATACTCGGGCATCGTGCGGGCCGCCGCCAGCAGCACCTCGGGGTGCAGGCGCACCTTGTAGTCCGGATTGACGTAGCCGAACCGGATCACCCCGTCGGCACCGACGATGAAGGTCGCCGGAGCGGGCAGCCGGCGGTGCCGGTACCCGGAGATTCGTTCGAGATCGATGTCGTGCTGTAGATAGCGCCGGTAGGTCGCCTCGTCGACCTGAAACGCGATCCCGAAGGCAACCGCGATGTCCGAACTCGCGTCCGACAGCAGGTGGTAGCCGGGACGGTCCTCGGCCTCGGCCACCGCCTCGGCCAGCACCGCCGGTGAGTCAGCGCTGATGAAGATCAGGTCGGCGTCCAGCGCGAGCAGCTCGTCTTCGACCTTGCGCAGCTCTGACCAGTACAGGTTGCAGTACGGGCACCAGCCGCCCCGGTAGAAAATCAGGATCGCCGGGCGCTCGAGCGCGGCCGGATCGAACTTGTAAGTCTCGCCATCGGCATTGATCGCTTGAAATGCCGGCGCCCGGGCTCCGGGCAGCAGCGGACGCACGTCCGCGGCGTCCGACGGCACCTCGGCCTGGGCGGCGCCAATCAGACACAGCAGTAGAGCGCGGAGCGTGTGAGGGTTGAGCATCGGGTTCGTCCTGTCCCCGGCGGCGCAATTTCGTTTCCGCCACCGGATTCGCTACAGTGGCGCCGATCTTCACATAGAGCAGATCCCATTGCCAGGAATCGTAGCCGCCGGACACCCGCAAACTTCCGAGGCCGCCGCACTCGCGCTGGAGGCCGGCGGCAACGCGTTCGACGCGGCCGTTGCCGGGCTGCTGATGGCGTGCGTGGCCGAGCCTCTGCTCACCTCCCTGGGCGGTGGGGGCTTCGTGCTGGCCGAGACGGCCTCGGGGGAGCGCCTCGTATTCGACTTCTTCGCGCAAACACCGTCCCGGCGACGCCCGAACGCGGTCCTGTTCCCGATCCTGGGTGACTTCGGGACCGCCACCCAGGAGTTTCACATCGGGGCCGGCGCGGCGGCGGTTCCGGGGCTCGTGGACGGGTTGTTCGCGGTGCACCGCCGACTTGGATCGTTACCGATGGACGTGCTCGCCGAGCCGGCGATTGCCGCCGCCCGCAACGGCGTGCGCATCAATCGCTTCCAAGCCTTTGCCGCCGGCGTGCTCACCCCGATTTTGGCCGCCAGCGAACCGTTGCAGGCGCTGTTCACAGGGCCCAACGGGCTGATCGCAGAGGGGGACCTCCAAACCCAGCCGCGGCTCGCCGCGACGATTGAACAACTGCTGGCCGAGGGGCCGGACGCATTCTATCGGGGCGAGATCGCCAAGCGGATCGTCGCCCTGTGCGAGCAGCACGGCGGTCACCTGATTGCGGCAGACATGGCGGCCTACCGCACCGAGATCCGCCCCCCGCTGGAAGTCAAGTACCATGGCCACCAGGTCATCACCAATCCGGTTCCGTCGTGTGGCGGTTCGCTGATCGCGCTCAGCGTCAGTCTGCTGAATCGGCTGAACTCCGACGATTGGCAACCCGGCTCCCCCGGCTTTGCCCGCGACCTGGCCCGGGTGTTTGAATTGACCCAGGCGGAGCGAATGCGAACGTCCTTCCAGAGCAGGCCCTCGGCGAAACTGATCACGGAACTCCTGGCCGAGGATCACCTGCGCCAACTGGTCGAGGCTTTGAACGGGCCGGTGGCAACCCGCGGCACCACCCACCTGAGCGTCGCAGACGGCCGGGGCAATCTGGCCGCGGCGACCGTTTCCAACGGCGAGGGCTGCGGCCATCTGATCCCCGACACCGGCATCCATCTGAACAACTTTCTCGGCGAGCAGGACTTGAGTCCGGCCGGCGTCGGCAACTGGACCGCGGATCAGCGCATGTCCTCGATGATGGCGCCGACGATCGTCGACCGCGCCGACGGTGGCCGCATCGCGCTGGGTACCGGCGGTTCGAATCGAATCCGCTCCGCGATTACCCAGGTGCTGATGCACGTGCTGGAGTTCGGGTGTTCGTTGGAACAAGCGGTGGGGGCGCCGCGGCTGCACTTCGACGCCGGCAAGGTCAGCATCGAGCCGGGGTGGTCGGCGAACGCCTATCAGACCTTGGATCGCGAGTTTCCGGAACTCGAGCGCTGGGACCGGACCAACCTGTTCTTTGGCGGCGTGCACGCGGTCGAAGTCGATCCCGAGCGGCGAGAGTTCAGCGCCGCCGGAGACCCGCGCCGCGGCGGCGCGGTGCGGCGCGCGCGCTAGCCGGGGCCTCGGCTGTGATCAGGGGGAGTTCCGAATCCGAGGTAAGCCCCAGTACAGTCGCAGGCGCACGCGGGTAAAGCCAATGCGCCTCATTCGGGCCAGCAGATCCCAAGCGAAATGGAGCGGATCTCGTATCCGCCGCGATTGAAGACCACTGTTACGGAGACCAAATCTTGGAGTCCAAATCCCGCGCGCGGGTCGGGCCGATGACGCGCAATATCCTGACCCTGCTCGGATCGGTCGGCGTCGCGCTGCTCGTCGTGGAAATCGCGGTCCGGGCGCTGGGCATCACGGTGCCGCAAAGCGATTCGTGGTACCCGCACCAGCGCCTGGGATGGACCGACCTACCGGGACATCGCTACCAGTACGAGGTCGAGGGGCGGCCGGTCACGGTCGAGTTCAACCGGCTCGGATTTCGCGACCGCGAGCGCGCGATGGTCAAACCGCCTGGCGTGCGCCGCATCGCGATCGTCGGCGATTCCTTCATCGCCGCGGTCCAGGTCAATCTGGCCGAGACCTTTCCCGCGCTGCTCGAGGCGCGGCTCAACCGGCTGGACCCGACCGCCGACTGGGAGGTGCTCTCGTTCGGGGTCGGCGACTGGGGCAACGCGCAGCAATTGCTCGCGCTCGAACAACACGTTCTCGGGCACCAGCCGGAGTTGATCCTGTGGCAGTTCTTCCCGCTCAACGACGTCTGCAACAATGGACTGGCGCTGGCGTTTCACTGCAAATCCCTGAACGATGGCTACCGGCCCTACCTGACCGAAGCCGGTGACGAAGTCACGTTTCTGCAGCCGTGGCGCCAGCGCCTGCGCGGGTACTGGCGCACCTTCGCCTACGTCGACCGCTGGCAGCTCATCAGGCGCCATCACCGGCAGTATTTCGACCTCGAGGAAATGGAGAAAATACCCGGACCCGACGGCCCGGTCAGCGCCCTGCTGGCAACCTACCTGCCGGCCGCGGAGCAGCCGGAAGCCGTGCGCCGGGCGTGGCAAACGACCGAGCGCCTGATCGAGCGGTTTGCCGACCTCGCGCACGAGCGGCGGGTTTCCCTGGCCGCGGTGCTGATCCCGTTCAAGGCCCGGCTGGGAGAATCGTGGCCGCGATTCGTCCGCGCGACCCGCCTCGGCGCGATGGACCGAGACTACGCCGATCAGCGGCTGCTTCGGGTCCTGGCGGAAAACGGGGTTCAAGGCGTGGCGCTT
>JBFGYD010000133.1:0-6385 GCA_041587615.1 Lysobacterales bacterium | reverse complement strand
GACGCGGTAACCATCGTCCCGGCTGACCTGGATGATTCGTGGACGCGGGATACGGCCCCCAATTTCGTCACCCGTGGCGGGTCCGAATTGGCCGCCTCGGTTTTTCATTTCAACGCCTGGGGCCGCAAGTATCAACGCTTCGGCCGGGACGCGGCCCTGGGTCACCGACTGGCGGAAGCGCTCGGCGTCCCGACCTTCAGCTCATCGCTGTTTCTGGAGGGCGGCGCCATCAACGTCGACGGCGAGGGCACCCTGCTGACCACCGAATCGTGCGTGCTTAACCAAAACCGCAATCCGGGGCTGAGTAAAGCGGAGGCCGAGGCGGAGCTGTGCGAGTCGCTGGGCGTAGACAAGGTCATCTGGCTGCCGGGCGACCCCACCGAGAAAGAAACCGACGGCCACGTGGACGGCATGGCGTGTTACGTCATGCCGGGAGTGGTCATGTTCGAAACTTGCCCCAACCGAGGGACCGAAGGCTACCTGATCAGCCAAGAGAACCTGGCCGCATTGGAAAGGGCTCGCGACGCCCGGGGCCGATCACTGGAAATCATCATCCTCAACGAGGCCTATGAAGCCGAAGCCACCAGCGACATTTTCTGTCGGTCTTACATCAACTTCTACATCTGCAACGGCGGGGTCGTGATGCCGGGATACGGCATCGAGCGCGACCGGGAGGCGCGGGACATCGTGGCCCGTTCCTTTCCAGACCGCCGGGTGGCGCAGGTGGACGTCAACGAAATTGCGGTCGGTGGCGGCGGCATCCACTGCGTCACGCAGCAGCAGCCGACCGTGGCCCGCCAGCCGCCCTCATAGGCTAGCGTTGTCGTCGCTATCGGCCGGCCAGGATCAAGGTCAGCTGATCGATTTCTTCCAGCAGGCGCTGCTTCGCGCGCAGCATCAGATCGACATCCACGTCGTCCTCGTCACCCTCGAGCGCCAGGTTTACCGAAGCCCTCATCTGACCCCAATAAACCGCGATGGTCTCCAGCACCGGCTCGATGAGCACCGACGGATTGTCGCCGAAGTAGCCCGGGGCTCTCGCCCTGTCCAGACTGGCCTGGAGGCGTTCGGTGTGTTGGGCCAACTGTTGACGGCGCGCGGAGCGATCGATGTCGAGCAGCGTGAACAGCAGATTGCTGGTGACCTCCTCGATCAACAGCATTTGAGTGCTGGCCTCCCGCACCTGCTCCTGGCAGGCACCGGCATCGGTCGATCTGCACTGTCTGACGTAGGCATCGATCAGAATGTCGCATTCGGCCAGCAACTCCTGGGTCAGCCGGTCGACGTAGCGGACCAGCACCGGGTCTTGTTTGCGTACCGCGGGCGGAAGCAGTTCCTTGGCCTGGAACAGCTTGTAGGGCTGGTAGGTGTAGATCTTTTCGAGTCGGTCCCACTTCTCGGCAATCAGCTTGAGCTGGGCCTTGATTTCGGGCGAAGTGACCAAGCCCGCGCCGAACCCGGTTTCGCCGGCAGACAGTCGGCGCAGCGCCGCATTGAGCCGCTCGACGGTAATCAGCAACGGCTCCTTCGTGACCGCCAGCGAGCCTACGCCGTACTGAAACATCAAGTACTGCGCAGAGGCGCGCTGGGCCAGCATGCGCAGCTGACCGGAGGTGTCCGCGCTCAGCCGCGTTTCGATCTCGATCTGGGCCAGGGACACGCTCGCCACCGGCAGCAACAACAACAAACCCAAACAAAGTGCTTTCATTCGTTTGCCTCCTGCGATCGCAACTCAATCATACAGCCATTTCGGGCTCGCCGTCGCGCCACCGCTCGGTCGGCGCGCCCGTGCGCCGGTCGATCGGCCACGTCGGTGCCCCAAAAGCGGCCTCTGCCGAGGGCCGAAGTCCGCGACGCTGCACTTAGTAGCGCGGGATTTCGGCGTCGACTTCCTGCGACCACGCGTCGATGCCGCCGGTCAGGTTGTACACGCGGGTGTGACCCTCTTTGCGGAAATGCTCCGCCACGCCCACGCTGGAGCGGCCGTGATGGCAGAAGAAAACGAGCGGTTCGTCCTTGCCCAGGTTGCCGATCCGCTCCATCGCCGCGGCATCGAGCGGCGTGGCGAACGCCAGCGTGGCCTGCGCCTGCTCCGTCGGCGACCGGCTGTCGAACACGTGCAGCGTCTCGCCCGCGTCGAGTCGCGATTTCAGTTCGGCGGGAGCGATGGGCTGGACCGGGGGCGGCGCCAGCGGCAGGTCCACGCTCAGACCGGTACCCTGCATCGAATCGACCCAGTCGATCCGGGCGCCGCGGGCGCGTTGAGCGCTGACCAGATCCAGGTGCAGCGTCACGCCGTTGGCAGACACCTTGATTTCGCTCCCGGTCGCCGGCTGCAGCAGAAACTGGCCGCGCCACTGATCGTCCACCTTGAAGTGCAGATCGACTCCCGGTTGGCTGTCCATGCCCTGACGAATCGCCTCGGCCGCGGCATCGGAAATGCTTATTTCCGGCGGGGTCCGATCCGGCGGCTCGAGATCGAGCATTTGGTGCAGCTCGCCGTTGTTGAACATCTGGGTGACGATATCGTTGCCGCCGATGAGTTCCTTGTCGATGTAGAGCTGCGGAATCGTGGGCCAGTTGCCGAACTCCTTGATTCCCTCACGAACTTCCTCGTCCTGGAGCACGTTGAAGGTTGCGTAATCACCGACCAAGGAGTCGAGAATCCCGGCCGTGTTGGCCGAGAAACCGCACTGCGGCATCCTTGGGTCGCCCTTCATGAACAGCACCACTCGGTGTTGTTCCAGCAGGTTCTCGATGGTCTGGCGGGCTCTATCGGTCAGGGCCATGGTCGGTTCCTCGTGGAGTCGGGCTTATTGGTGCCGGCAACTGCCGTGGGCGGGCGCCGGACGGATCGAGGCGGCTTTCGGGTGTGCCTTGCCACGATAGCGTACGGCCGAATCGGGCTTACAGAAGTAATGTTCGCCGGGGGCCGCCGGGGGCTGCCAACTGGCGCAGCCGCCTGCCAGAATCATCGTTGCACCGATCAGCGCCAGCAGTCTCGTCATTGTTTCCTTACCATGGTGAGGGAGGCAGCCCTTTTCAAGCCTAAGACCGCGAAAACCATCGCAGCGTTCGCGTCAAAATTTCAGCGCGAACGCCAGTGTATGCCTAATTTTAGCGTCCGGCCCGGGCCCGGGAAATAACGGTAGTTGCCGAACGCGAAATCCGCCCGCTCCGCGTAACGGCGATTGGCCAGGTTGTCCAGCCGCGCGCTGAGCGCCCAGCGGCCCCACTCGCGGCGCCAATCCAGATGCAGCAGATCGTGGCCCGGATAGCGGTGTCGGTTGGCCGCATCCAGATAGTATTCTCCCTGATGTACCCACTCCACCCGAACCCGGCCACCGGCCACCGGCGCCTGCAGCGCCGCCCTGGCGACCCAGCGCGGAGCGGTGTCGACCTCGTTGCCGGAGACGATTTGTTCGCCGCCTCCGGCGTCGCGGGAAAACGCGTATTCGTGCTCCGCGTAGCTGCCCACGCCCTCGAGGCGCCAGCCGCGCGCGAACCGCCAGCCCCATTCCCATTCCAGGCCGCGATGGCGCGTCTTGCCGTCGCTCAGGTTGAAGCCGTCGGCATCGCGAAAGATGAAGTTTCGTTTGGCGCTCGCGTACACGGCGAGCCCCAGTTCCCAGCGCTCGCCGCGACGTCGGTATCCGAGCTCGAATGAATCGAGCAGCTCGGGCTCCAGGTCGGTAACCTGCTGGCCGCGCTGCAGGCGGTAGAGCTCGCTGGTCTGGGGCGCGCGGAAGCCGCGCGTCGCGCGTGCGTAAGCGGTCGCGGTCGAGCCCAGTCGTCGGGCCAGCGCCAGTTTCGGAGCCAGTTCGAAGAAACGGTCCTCGCGGTCAGCGGGGCGATTGAACAGGCAGCCGCCGAAGCCGCATTCACTGCCGTCCTCGCGCGCGTTGCCGGCGGCCATGCGGTTATCGTAATCGAACGCCAGCCGTTCACCACGCAGCCCGGCCTCGAGCCGCCAGCTCGGGCCCCAACGCCACTCGCGCTGCGCGTAGGCAGCGATCAAGAGCGCATCGACCCGGTAGTCGTAATGGCGTCCGACGGGCCGCGTTTCGCGCAGAAAATCGGATCTCCCGGTCACCGGCGCGGCTTGCGTCTCGGTCAGAAAGCCGTTGGCGTATTCCAGGTCCACGCCCCAGTGCCAGTTCGCGCCCGGCAAGCGGCGGTGGGCGAGCCACTGGATGCCGGCGGAGTCCTGACCATTCTCCTCCAGCGGCTGACCGGGCAGAAAGTGCTGCAGAAACTGCATCCGGCTGGAGCGCGCGAACGGGGTCAGCTCCCAGTCCCAGCCGCCCGCGGCCCACTGCCAGCGACTCGTTATCCGGGCCGCGCTGGCGTCGCGAAACGCCTCGGGATTCACGTTGGCGGTGCGCCCCGAAGGATCGCGATAGGCGTCGAGCCCAAAAACGAAACCGGCCGTTTCCTGATTCAGGTTGGTGGCGGCCAGCGTGGTGGTCACGGCCGCCGCGCCGCGCTCGGCTTCCCAGCGCAGATTCAGCTTCTGCTGATCGAATCCCTCCTGTTCGCGGAAGCTGCCGGCGCTGACCAGCGTCGAGTCCAGGCGCAGACCGTGGCCGGCCGCGGGCCGCGAAAGCGTCAGGTCCGCGCGCCGGTAGTCATGCTCCGCCAGCCACAGGCCAACAACCGCCTCGGGCTCTGGCGCCACCGCCCGCGTAACGGCGTTGATCGCTCCGTGCAGGGCGTTGGAACCGTGCAGGGCGCTGCCGGGCCCGCGCACCACCTCGACCCGCGCGGCCTGCTCCAGATTGAGCTCGAACAGGTTGTTGACGTTGCAAAAGCCGGCCGGTCTGATCGGGATACCATCCTCCAAATACAGGAACGCGCCGCAGGCGCCGGCCCCGGTCAGCACCGGCGACCGGATCGCGGTCAGGTGCTCCTGTCCGCTGCCGCGGCTGACCCAGGTCCCGGGAATGCCGTCGAACAGCTCGTTCGGATGCGCGGCGCCGCCGGCGGCGGCCGGGGAGATCGCCGACGCCGATGCCGGCGTCTCCAGCACCGCCTGCGCGCGACGGCCCAACACGGTGATTTCTTCGAGCGGGGTCGGTGGCGGGGATTGGCCGAGAGCGACGGCGTAAAGGCTCAGCGCCAGCGTGGAATTCACCGGCGTGGTCGCCGGCGGCGCGATGATGATCTCATCGGACGATTCTAGCAGCCTGTCGGCCTTAGCCCGCATATTGCGCGAAGTTGCCGGGATTGTCGGCGAATTCCACGAGTGGAGCTTGGCCGATCGTTCGCCGGGGATGGCGCAGGCAAATGCCAAGTTGCGGTTTTGCCGCAGGCAAAGAAGCGGCTTGGATTTGCCTTCGCGCGTCGTAGCTATCGCCCAAGGGGGATCGGGCGAGAAGCCAGGCATAAGACAGGTTGCGGTTTCGCCGAATGGCGAAGAAGCGGCCTGTCGTTGCCGCTGGCTCCGCCGTGCAATCCGGCGACAAACCGGCAGCGTGACGGTATTCATATTGCACCAGGCGCGGAGTATTCACGTAGTCCATTGATCCGGTTCAGTAAATAGACGACACCGAGTGAAACTCATGCAACATGCGGGCTAGTCTTCAAACCCATCGGCAAAAATCGGCACCTCGGAGCCGTACACCACGTAGCTTTCGCTGTCGGGGTCGGCGAACCAAGCGCCGATGACAAGATCGTCGAACCCATCGTCGTTAACGTCTCCCGCGGCGCCGACCGAACGACCCGCTTGATCGCCGCTGTCGATCCCCGTGATCGCGAAGCCGTCGCTGCCGTTCAGCAGCCACACCCGCACCAAGTCGGGAAACCCCGCGTCGTTGCCAAATATCACGTAGCTTTCGCCGACCGATACTTTGCCGTCGCGGTCGGTACTGTGCGCGCCGATGACAAGATCATCGATCCCGTCTCCGTTGACGTCTCCCGCCGCGCTGACCGAGCTCCCGAACGAGGCGAGCGATTGGGTACCGGGCATCACGAAACCGTTGGCTCCGTTTAGAGTCGACAGCTCCAGGCTCGCAGGAAAGTCCGCGGCTTTACCGAACACCACGTATGCCGCCCCGAAACGTGGCTGGATGAAGCCGTCGACGCCGGGGGCCCCGATCACCACATCGTCGAATCCGTCTCCGTTCACGTCCCCCGCTCCGCTGACGGAAGTACCCGCACTGTCACTCCCGTCGATGCCATGGATCGCAAAGCCATTGGCGCCATTGAGCGCCTCCAGATTCAAGACCGCAAAACCTCCGTTGGTGCCGAACACCACATAGCTGGTGCCGGCGGAAATGCGACCGCCGGGGTTGGCGGAGGGAGCGCCGATGATCACATCGTCGAGCCCATCACCGTTGATGTCTCCCGCACCGCTGACCGGGTCGCCGGACATGTCATCGGCGTT
>JBFGYD010000132.1:0-6403 GCA_041587615.1 Lysobacterales bacterium | reverse complement strand
TGTCGCCGACGGCGGCCTCCAGGGCGTACAGGTGCGGCACGAAGTAAGCGTCGCCGGAGGCGAGCAGGCGCCAGGTCTCGGCATCGGGAAAGGTGACCGTGTCGACCGCGTCGACGCCGGCGCGAAGTGCCGCGTTGATGCCGCTGGCGTCGCCGCGGGTGTTGCCGCCATCGGCGATGACCTTGCGGCCGAGCGCGTGGGCGGCGCTCACGATTGCGCGCATCTCCTCGACCGTGAACGCCATCGGCGGCGACGGGTCCGACAGCAGGCTGCCGCTGTTGTAGAAGCTGATCAGGTCGGCGCCGCGGGCGACTTGCGCCCGCACCGTGCGGCGGCATTGCACGGCGCCGTTGCACAGGTTGTCCGGCCCCACGATTGCCGCGACGTCCGCGCGAAAACGCGGCGCACGCGACTGGCCCGGGCTCGATAGCGGGCTGCCCACCGCCAGGATGCGGGGGCCGGTCATCAGCCCTGAGGCCACCGCATCGCGCAGCGCGAACACGGCTTCCTCATGAGCGCGCATGCCGGTACCCAGATCGAGCACGGTCGTGAAACCGGCGGCCAGGAGGCGCTCGGCGTTGACCGCTGCCTCGAGCGCCAGATCGGCCGCTGTCTTGGTCACGTCATCCAGCTTCCCGCCCGGCTCGGGCGTGCTTGTCAGATGAACGTGCAAGTCGATCAGGCCCGGCAGCACGAACGCATCCCGCAGGTCGACGATTCGTGCGCCGACGGAGACCGCAAATCCTGACCGGATGTCGACGATCTTGCCGTCTCGAACGAGAATG
The DNA here is from genome assembly GCA_041587615.1 of Lysobacterales bacterium. GTDB lineage: Bacteria > Pseudomonadota > Gammaproteobacteria > Xanthomonadales > SZUA-38 > JBFGYD01. Next base: position 5,618 of record JBFGYD010000132.1, on the reverse strand, counting down.
CTCTGATCATCCAGTGGCGGGCTGCCGGGCGCCACCAGCACCGAACCGGCGTGGACGATCGTCAGCCGGCTCGGGTCTTCGTCACCGGCGGTCGCGGCGAGACAACCGAAAAAGACGACGGCCGCCAACACGCGCAGCGTCGCGGGCCTGGGTCGATGATTCACAGCAGGCTCTTGAGATGACCGAGCCCAAGTATAGGGGATGAGCACCATCGGGCGCGTCGCCGCACCGCGCTATAATCGCCCGCGACGAATGGATCGGGCAGCGTCGCTGGAAGCCCTCCGACGAAACGGAGAGACGACAAGAATGCGCGGCATGGTGAATCCGAGGCGCGTCCAGCAGCGGGTCTTCTCCAACGGCTTCGAACAGCACCCATCGCGCGGGAGTAAAAAAAGCATGAGTTATTTCTCGGCGGTCGATCCGCAATGCACCGAGAACCCCGGTTCGGTCGCGCTGTCGATCGCGGCGCGGGAAAAGGACCTGGGCGATTTCACCGTTCGACGCGTGCTGCCCTCGCGCAAGCGCCGGATGGTGGGTCCGTTCATCTTCTTCGATCACATGGGCCCGGCCGAGCTGCCGCCCGGGAAGGGGGTTCAGGTTCGCCCGCATCCGCACATCGGCCTGGCCACCGTGACTTACCTGTTTGAGGGCGAGATCATCCACCGGGACAGCCTCGGCGTGGTGCAGCCGATCCGACCCGGGGCGGTGAACCTGATGACCGCCGGTCGCGGCATCGTTCACTCCGAGCGCGCCGGTGAGGATCTCGACACCAGGTCGCATCTGCACGGCATCCAGTCGTGGATCGCATTGCCGGACGCGGTCGAGGAGATGGAACCGGCCTTTGCCCACTATCGTGCCGACGATATTCCCGAATTCGAGCGCGACGGGGTGGCCGTGCGCGTGGTCATGGGCGAGGCTAAGGGGCAACGATCGCCGGTCAAGTCGTATTCCCCGACCCTTTACCTGGAGTGCCGAATGCCCGCCGGCTCACGGTTCCTCGCCCCGCAAACGCCACGCGAGCTGGCCGTCTACGTCGTCGCCGGAGAGGTCGCGATCGACGAGTGCGCCTACCCCGAGGGCGTGATGGTGGTCGCCGCCCCGGGCGTCCACCTGTCGATCGACGCCAGGCGGGACAGCCACGTCATCATCATCGGCGGCGATCCGGTCGGACCGCGCCACATCTGGTGGAACCTGGTCTCCAGTTCGAGGGAGCGCATCGAGCGGGCCAAGGACGATTGGAGGCACGGCCGCTTCACCCCGGTGCCCGGGGATTCGGAGTTCATCCCCCTGCCCGACTGATCCTCGCCAGGATAGATCGACACGGGCCAGGCTCGTCTCCGTCCGAGACGAATCGGGCAAGCCAAACCTGGCCCTGGGTCGCTGCCGAAAGGCTAGTCGATATCGCCGGCGGCTCGTTTTTCGGCCGCCCTCGCGGCCTTCGCGGTGTCCCACATCTTGGTCTTGCGGCGTTTCATGCCCTCGATGTTGGCGCCGCGCAGGCGGTCCCACAGGGACAGGCCGGCGCGGATCTCGACTTCGCGGGTGGTGACCAGAAAATCCGCGAACGGTTTGCGCGAGCCCTCGTTGGGGAAGATGAACGACCACAATTTCATCCGGCCCTTGACGTCCTCGGCCAGGACCGATTTGAAATACGCGTGGGGCACCGGAATCTTGACCTCGCCCACACCGATCTCCTGGATCGGCTTGCCGATGCTGAACAGCGGTCCGGCGATGACGTAGACCTCGACGTAAAGGTTGGACAGGTTGCGCACCGCGTCCTCGTGCAGGCGCCAGATCTGCTGATTCAACTTCGGCGCCTGCGGGCTCATGTTGGTCAGCAGGAAGGTCTCACTGTTCTTGATCGCGGTGGCGCGGCGATCCGCGCTCGAGACCAGATGACCGCGGTCGAAACCGGATTTCTTGTAGTCGTCCAGATCGGCGCGAAACTTCTCTGGCACCCGAAAATCAGGCCGGAAGCTGTCGATGCGTTTGACCACGACCGCCTTGTTGTCCGGGTCGATGACCTCCATCACCCAGCGCGGCTGGCGAAAGAGGTAGGAATAACCGACGATGTACTCGCGGTTGAACAGAATCTGGTCGGCCATCGGGATACCGTACCGGGTCTCGGAGCGCATGCTGGGAATTTCGATCACGGGCCACCTCCTCGCAACGTGTTTCAGGGTCGGGACGAAGAGCTGAGGTTTAGCACGGCTCCGGGACCGCGGCAAGACCAGGCGGGCGAGGCCGATGGTCCGGGATTGACAATCGGCTCCGTGTCCTCAACGAGCCAATACTAATTGAGACCCATCATCATAGAGTCTCGGGCCAGACAAAGTGTGCTTGGCCGGATCGTCAGCGGGCATATCAGCCTGGCCGGGCGGCGTGGCGCTGCCGGCGGCCCCGAGTTGATAGAGCGGGCGCTATTGGAAAATTTTCGCTGCCGATAGCAGCGCCGAAACGCCGGGCGTCGCCCGAACGCGGGTCGCACCGTCGTGACCTGATTGCAAGCTCCGGTCTCACGTGCCAATGTTGAGAGCGACGGAATTGAAACGTGAAAGAGGCCGCATTTGCCAAACGACATACCAGCCGACCGATGGTACGACTACACGCTCGAGGTGATTGACGCAGTGGACGTCGAGGACAAGCGCCGCGCGATGGAGGGCTATGTCGCGCCGCCGCCATCGGCACCGGACGATCATATCCGGCGCGATTATTTCCGCTCCTCGAAGTATCCGTATCCCGAGCGCCTCGGAATCAAGGCCTATCTCGAACAAAAGTACCGGCTGCAGGTCGAGCTGGTGAAGCTGCAGAACTCGGTCAAGGACACCGGCCAGCGGGTGATGGTGATCATGGAGGGGCGCGATGCCGCCGGCAAGGGCAGCACGATCAAGCGCTTCATGGAGTTTCTGAACCCGCGCGGAGCGTCCGTGGTGGCGCTGGAGAAACCCACCGAACGGGAGCAGGGACAATGGTATTTCCAGCGCTACGTCGATCACCTGCCGGGGCCGGGCGAGATCGTGTTCTTCGACCGCTCCTGGTACAACCGCGCGGGGGTCGAGCGCGTCATGGGGTTCTGTACCAAGGCGCAGTATCGAGAGTTCGTGCGCCAGGCGCCGTTGTTCGAGCAGATGCTGAGCGCCGACGGCATCTCAATCTTCAAGTTTTACCTGTCGATCAGCAAGACCGAGCAGGCGAGACGATTTGAGGAACGGCGCGACAATCCGCTCAAGCAATGGAAGCTGAGCCCGATCGACATCGAGGCCCAGGCACGGTGGGACGCGTACACCGAAGCCAAGGAGAAAAACCTTAGCCGGACCGATACGCCGCAGGCGCCGTGGACGCTGGTCAAGGCCGACGACAAGCTGCGGGCGCGTCTGGAGACTATGCGCACGGTCCTGAGCCGGCTCGAATACGCCGGCAAGGACCCGAGCGTGGCCACCGCGCCCGATCCCTGGATCGTCGCCCAGGCGTCGACGATCTTCGCCGCGCCGCCCGGCAGCAAAACCGGGCCAGGCCCCGCTTCAGCGTGAACCGACTGATCATTAGGCCGTTTGCGCTGCTGCTGTCGCTCAACCTTCCCGGAGGCGCCGGCGCACAGCCCGATCCCGCGGCGGCTCAGCCCCTGCTGCGGCAGGCCCATGAGTCCTACCAGGCCGGAGACTACGTCGCTTACACCCGCGCGCTGGAGACCGCGCTCGAACTAAATTCGGGCAGCTACTACACGCGCTACAGCTTGGCCGGGGCATACGCCCTCACCGGAGAGGCCGACAAGTCGCTCGATTTGCTCGAACGATTGACGGCCGCGCGGGTTGATTTCGGGCTCGCGGGAAACGCCGATTTCGTTTCACTGCGCGCGCTGCCGCGGTTTCGAGACCTCAGCGCCCGGCTCGAGGCGAACACCCGCCCGACCGGCCGCGGCCGGCAGCTCCACGCCTTCGACCAGCTTGGTCTGATTCCGGAGGGCATCGGTCATGACCCGACGACCGGGCGGCTGTTCTTTGGCAGCATGAGAAGCGGCGATGTTTTTGTGGTCGACCGGCACGGGCGGTTGAGCAAATTCGCCGCGGTCGAACACGGTGGCCCGCTGGCCGCAATCGGCATGACGGTCGACCGCGAGCGCGGACTGCTGTGGGTCGTCGGCAGCTCCTTCTTCCTGACCGAGGGCCACGATCCGGAGGCACCGGTGCGCTCCGGAGTCTTCGCCTTTGAGCTGGCCGACGGCGCGCTGGTCAAGAAGGTCTTCGGCGAGGACGTCGGCAACGGCTACAACGACGTCAGCATCGGCCCCGATGGCGATGTTTACCTGAGCGGATCGGTCATCGGCACCCTGGCGCCGGGCAGCGAACGCATCGTCCCGGTCTCGACCAGCAGCGCGATCTTCGGCAGTAATGGCATCGTCGCGACCCCGGACGGCGAGCATCTGATCACGTCGTCCTACCCCGTCGGGATTGCCGTGATCCGCCTGGCCGACGGTGCGGTGCGCTATTTGGCCGCGCCCGCGGAAATACCGCTGTACGGAATCGACGGCATGTACTGGCATCGCGGCAACCTGATTGCGGTGCAAAACGGGCTCGAGCCGTGGCGCCTGGTCAGGCTCGAACTGAGCGCGGACTTGAGCGCGGTCACCGCCGCCCAGGATATCGATTTCGCCAATCCGGCGATGACCGCAACCACCGCCGCCATTGCCGGCAACCGGATCCACTACGTCGGCCAGGCGCCCGCGCCCGAAGACCCGCCGGCGCACGTTCCTCCGGCGCTGGCCCCGTATCTCGGCAAAACCGTGATCATGACCGCGGACCTGGAGTGAAAAGAACAATAGATCACGATTCGTGATTCAGCTTTCAAGCACTCGACAAAGCTAACCGTCCGAATGCGTCTTCCGGGTCGGGAATAGATCGGGTCTTAGCTGATAGCGCGTGACCAACCCATCGGTCAGCCGCTCGATATGGACGCAGGTCCACGCCGGCACCCTGCCGGACTCGTCATAATCGGCGCCCAGTTCAGCCAGTGCACGGCGAACCATGCACCGCCAGGCCTCGGAATGCTTTGCCATCCTCTGCCCAATATGCGGGTTGACGGGGCCGGCCATGCGGAGCGCCACATGGCTCGGCCCCTATCCCAATAGTCTGACCCCACATCCCGCTGAACGAGCCTTTTACCGGCCGACAGGCCGGTGCCGTGGCTACTTGTTGAATTCGAAGCTCCCCGCCACGCCGGGACTTCTCGTTTCTGGTCCGAAACTCTACCGCATTTTTGCCAAAAAATGTCAATACGTGATATATTTGGATCAGTCGTGATCCGCTGGGAACACGGCAGACACTCGGGGGAGTGCGGAACATCATGAAGCCACGACGGTCGCGAGCGACGGTGCTGAAACAGCGTTTTCCGGCCGTACTGGCTCAGTTCGCGAGGCTTTGCATTCGTTTCGACATCCCGTTGGACGAAGTCACCGAAACATTCAAGGCCTGCATGATCGATGCCGCCCGCGAATGCATTAGGAACATGGGCGACGAACCGAATAAGGCCCGCGTCGCGCTGATTACGCGAATGTCACGTAAGGAGGTCGCGAGACTGTGGAACGTGCCGGTTAGCGCGACCGAAGGTAAGCCCTCGGCACT
>JBFGYD010000131.1:0-6450 GCA_041587615.1 Lysobacterales bacterium | reverse complement strand
GTCGCCCTGGTGGACAACCAGCCGCGGCTCTTGAACCTGAAAGAAGTGCTCGAGTTCTTCATTCGCCACCGCCGCGCAGTGGTCACTCGGCGCACCGTGTTCGATTTGCGCAAGGCGCGCGATCGGGCCCACGTGCTGGAGGGCCTGACGGTCGCCCTGGCCAACATCGACGAGGTGATTGAACTGATCAAGAGCTCGTCCAACGCCAAGCAGGCGCGCCAACGTTTGGTCCGTCGGCGGTGGCAGCCCGGGGTGGTCAAGAGCCTGCTGGCCAAAGCCGGCGCCGACGCCTCCCGGCCGCAGCACCTGGCCGCGGAGGTGGGCCTACACGAGGGGGTCTACCAGCTGTCCAAGGGTCAGGCGCAGGCGATCCTGGATCTGCGTCTGCACCGCCTGACCGGCTTGGAGCAGGACAAGCTGGTGGCCGAATACGAGAGCATCCTCGAGGACATCCGCGCACTGCTGCTCATCTTGTCGGATCCGGATCGGCTGATGGTCGTGATCCGCGAGGAGTTGATCGCCCTGCGCGACGGCTTCGCCGACGAGCGCCGCACCCGGATCAACGAATCGCACGCCGGCTTGAGCCTCGAGGACCTGATCAGCGAGGAAGACGTCGTGGTGACCCTGTCACATTCCGGCTACGCCAAGTCGCAGCCGCTGGACGCCTACCGCGCGCAGCGCCGCGGCGGGCGCGGGCGTTCGGCAACGACGATGAAGGAAGAGGATTTCGTCGACAAGCTGTGGGTGGCCAACACCCACGACACCCTGCTGTGCTTCAGCAGCCGCGGCAAGGTTTACTGGATCAAGGTCTACGAGTTGCCGCAGGCGAGCCGGGCCGCGCGCGGCAAGCCGATTGTCAACCTGCTGCCGCTGGAAGAGGGCGAACGGATCAACGCGGTGCTGCCGGTACGCGAGTTTCCGGACGACACCTACGTATTTTTTGCGGCCCGCTCCGGCTACGTCAAGAAGACCGCGCTGGCGGCCTATTCCAGGCCGCGCGCCAACGGCATCATCGCGATCGACTTGGGCAGCGACGACGAACTGATCGACGTGGCGCTCACCGACGGGACGCGCGACATCCTGTTGTTTTCAACCAGCGGCAAGTGCGTGCGCTTTCACGAACCGGACGTGCGCCCAATGGGGCGCGTTTCCCGCGGCGTGATCGGCATCCGCCTCAAGCCCGGTGAAGCGCTGGCGTCGATGGTGGTCGCGGACGGTCGTCACATCCTGACCGCGACCGAGAACGGCTTTGGCAAGCGGACCGCGCTGGAGGAGTATCCCGTCCATCGGCGCGGCGGGCAGGGGGTGATCTCGATCCAGACCTCGGAGCGTAACGGCCGCTGCCTGGGGGCGGTGCAGGTCTCGGACGACGATCAGATCATGCTGATCTCAAACGCCGGCACGCTGGTGCGGACCCGGGCCGGCGAGGTCTCGGTGCTGGGCCGCAACACCCAAGGCGTGACCCTGATCCGGCTTGGCGAAGACGAGGTTCTGGTCGGGATCGCCGCGATCGTGGCCATGGACGAAGAAGAAGACCAAGACGAGGAAAACGATACAGCCGCCGGCGAAGCCGAGGACGCTGGCACAACGAACGCCGCCGACCCGCCGTCCCGCTAGCCTGGATATTGCACGAGTTGCCGGAATTGTCGGCGAATTCCACGAGTGCAGCTTGCTCGATCGTCCGCCGAGTCATAGCCGTAGCTATGGCTCAAGGGGGATCGGGCGAGATGCGCCGTGCAATTCGGCGACAAACCGGCAGCGTGACAGGTTGCTATTTCTCCAAATCGCTGGTCAATCACGTAGTACATTGATCTCACTCAGTAAATGAGCGACGTCCAGCGGAACTCGTGCAATATCCAAGCTAGTTATCGTCCATCAACTCTTCACCAGTATCGATCACTTCAGTGAGCGATACCGTCAGAGTTCGTTCAGGATCGCCTCGGCGCTCGAGACCCGAAACTCGCCCGGGGCCTCGACGTGAAGCGCGGTCACGACCCCGTCGTCGGCCACCAGCGCGAAGCGCTGCGAGCGCATTCCCATGCCGTAGGCGGTGCCGTCCATCTCGAGTCCGAGCTGGCGGGTGAATTCGCCGTTGCCGTCGGCCAGCATCAGCACCTGGTCGCCGGCGTTCTGGCTCTTGCCCCAGGCGTCCATGACGAACACGTCGTTAACCGCCATGCAGGCGATCGTGTCGACCCCCTTGGCCTTGATCGCAGCCGCGTGCTCGAGATAGCCCGGCAGATGCTTGGCCGAACAGGTGGGGGTGAACGCACCGGGGACCGAAAAAAGCACAACGCGCTTGCCACCGAACAGCTCTTCGGAGGATATCGTCTCGATCCCGTCCCGCATCGTTGCGAACGTCGCCGCGGGGACCCTGTCACCAACTTGAATGCTCATGCTGCCTCCTCAATAAAAAACCGGACTCAGGCGCTCAGGAACTGTTTGATCGTTCCTATCAGCGCGCGTTCGTCGATCGGCTTGACGATGTAGCCCTTGGCGCCCTGCCGTAATCCCCACACCCGGTCGGTTTCTTGGTTCTTGGTCGTGACCAGGATGATCGGTATGTGGGCCGTCGAGTCATCGCGGCTGAGCGTGCGGGTCGCCTGAAAGCCATTGAGGTTCGGCATTACGACGTCCATCAGGATCAGGTCCGGCTGAGCCTCGCGCGCGAGCTGGATCCCCTCCTCGCCGTCCTCGGCGGTGAGCGAATCGTGGCCCAGGCGCTCGACCAGCTTTTGCAGGCTGTAGAGCTGCGAGGGCGAGTCGTCTACGATCAGGATTTTAGCCATTGGCTTGTTATTCTCGTGGTCCCCGAATCGAGCGCTACTATAGCGCAATCCAGCACCCGACTCCGAGAGAAGTTCCGCAATACGCTGCCTAGCCCGCATGCTGCATGAGTTGCCGGACGCCCAGCGGACTCAAGCAACGTGCGTGCTAAATAGTTATCGTCCATGATGGCCATTTATGGTCATCATGGCCATCGGAATTCGAAAATTAGATTTCGAAATCCCTGAAATTTTAATGACTTACAGTCGCTGAAATGCCGGCACAGCCGACGGCAACGCCGGGCTGCTTCTTCGCCTGACGGGGAAACCGCAACTTGGCTTGTGCCTGGCTTCCTTGTGCCGGACCAGTGCCCGCCATTGATGGCCGGGAACTAATCAGCCGGATCGGCACCGATCCGCACTACCGTGCGTCCGAACGAGTCGCCCGCGAGCATGATCTCGAACACCTCGGGAAGCTGGTCCAGGGTCACCTCGCGGGTGATGATCTCATCCAGCTTGGGCGGCTTCAGCTCGCTGGCCAACCGTTTCCAGAGCTGCGCGCGGATGGGATAGGGGCAGCCGGCGGAATTGATCCCAACGAGGCTCACGCCGCGAATCACGAACGGCATCACCGTGGTGTGCAGTTCGACGCCGCCGGCCAGGCCGCAGCTGGCGATGCTGCCCCACGGCTTGATCACCCGAGTCAGCCCAGCCAGCATTTCGTCGCCGACGTTGTCGACCGCGCCGGCCCAGCGGGATTTTTCCAGCGGCCGTTGGCCCCAATAGAGCTTGTCCCGTGAGATGCACTGGCTGGCGCCCAGTTCGGTCAGGAAATGAAAGCGCTCGACCTTGCCGGTAATCGCGTGTACCTCGTAGCCGGCGGCGGCGAACACCTGCAGCGCCAGCATCCCGACCCCGCCGGTGGCGCCGGTCACGACCACCGGGCCCATGTCCGGATTCTGACCGTTGGCTTCCATCCGATACAGACACAGCGCGGCGGTGAAGCCGGCCGTCCCCAGGCCCATTGCCTCGCGCGCGCTCATGCCCGCCGGCAGCGGCACGACGTCGTCTGCGGCCACGCGCAGGCGCTCCGAATAGCCGCCGTCGCGGGTTTCACTCAAGCCGCAGCCGGTCACGAGCGCCGGGTCGCCCTCGGCGAAGCGCTCATCGGACGACTCGACCACGGTCCCGGCCACGTCGATACCACCGCTCAAAGGCGAGCGACGCAGGATCCGGCCCTTGCCGGTGCCGGCCAGCGCGTCCTTGTAGTTGACGCTGGAATATTCGGTCTCGATCGTGACCTCGCCCGGCGACAGATGCTCGAGCGTGACGTCCTCGATTCCGGCCCGATGCCGGCCGTCGTCATCGTGGATCCGGAAAGCGCGAAACGTAGCTTGGCCACCCATCAGCCGAGCCGGTGAATCGCGCGCTTGTCGACCGCCAGCGCCGCCTCGTGCACCGCCTCGGACATGGTCGGATGGGCGTGCACGATGCGCGCCAAGTCCTCGGCGCTGCCGTGAAACTCCATCGCCACTACCGCTTCGGCGATCAGCTCGGATACGTTGGCGCCGCACAGATGGATCCCGAGCAGGCGGTCGGTTTCGGCGTGCGCGATGACCTTGGCCAAGCCCGCGGTCTCGCCCATCGCCAGCGCCCGTCCGGTCGCGGCGAACGGGAAGCTGCCGCTGCGAAACGGAACGCCGGCCTCGGTCAGCTGCTGCTCGGTGCGTCCGGTCCACGCGATCTCCGGCTCCGTGTAGATGACCCACGGCACCACGTCCAGGTCCAAATGGGGCTGCTGGCCGACGATGCGCTCGGCCACCGCGATGCCCTCCTCGGTGCCCTTGTGCGCGAGCATCGGGCCGCGCACCGCATCGCCGATCGCCCAAACCTTCGGGGCGGCGGTGCGGCAGTGCTCGTCGACCTCTATCTGGCCACGCTTGGTGAGCTTGACCCCGCAGTCCTCGCCCAGCAGGCCGTCGGTGTTGGCGCGCCGCCCGACCGCGACCAGCAGCTTGTCGAACGTGACCGCCTCCCGTTCGCCGTTTTTGTCGTAGGTCACATGCACTTTGCCATCGCGTATCTCGGCGCTCTGGACCAGGGTACCGAGGCGAATCTCGAGGCCCTGCTTTTTGAATTCACGCGCCGCCGCGCGCGCGATGTCGGGGTCGGCGGTCGGCAGGAAATCGGGCAGCGCTTCCAGCAGCACGACCTCGGCCCCGAGCCGCCGCCAAACGCTGCCGAGTTCCAGCCCGATGACGCCGGCGCCGATCACCCCGAGCCTCTCCGGCACCGAACCCAGGTCCAGCGCACCGGCGTTGTCGAGAATGTACTCGTTGTCGTATTCGACGTTAGGTATTTGAATCGGGAGGGAACCGCTGGCGAGGACCACGTGCTCCGCGCTCAGTTCCCGGCGCTCGCCGCCTTCCAGCGGTTCGATCGCGACCCGGCGATCGCGCTCCAGGCGTCCGGTGCCGGCGAACGCGTCGATCTTGTTGCCCTTCAGCAACTGGGCGATGCCGCCGGTCAGCTGCGACACGATTTTGTCCTTGCGCGCCACCATGGCGTCGATGTCGATCTCGACCCCCTGGGCAGTGATCCCGTGGGCCCGGTAGTGGTGGCCGACGTGTTCGAAGTGCTTGCTGGAATCGAGCAGCGCCTTGGACGGGACGCAGCCCACGTTGAGGCAGGTGCCGCCAAGCGACGGCTTGCCGTCCTTGCCGGTGAAGTTGTCGACGATGGCGGTTTTCAGACCGAGTTGGGCGCTGCGAATCGCGGCCGGATAACCGGCCGGACCGGCGCCGATCACGATGACGTCATAGTCAGCCATAAATACTCCATGTTGGTTGCGGGCCAATGAGCGTGCCCCAAAATCAGACAGCAACTAACGCAAAGACGCCCGGGCGCGAAGCTGCGATGTTTGATGCTGATAGCTTTTGGACTGGAGTCACTCGCCATTTGCCAGCCGATGAAAGCCGCGAAGTAAGCCTGCCCCAGCTCAATTACCTCTCGGAACTTCTGTGCGTCTTTGCGTTTATTTCCAGGGACTAGAGGTTCAGCAGCAGCCGGGTCGGATCCTCCAGCGCGTCTTTGATCGCGACCAGAAACTGGACCGCGTCGGAACCGTCCACGAGGCGATGATCGTAAGTCAGCGCGATGTACATCATCGGCCGCGCGACGATTTCTCCGTCTTCCACCACCGGTCGCTGCTTGATCGTATGCATCCCCAGAATCGCGCTCTGCGGCATGTTCAGAATCGGGGTGGACAGCAGCGAGCCGAAGACGCCGCCGTTGGTGATGGTATAAGTCCCGCCCTGGAGATCCTCGAGCTTCAGCGAGCCGGCGCGGGCCGCGGTCGCGAAATCGGCGATGCCCTGCTCGATTTCCTGAAAGCTCATCCGGTCGGCGTCGCGCAAGACCGGCACCACCAGCCCACGCTCGGTCGCCACCGCAATGCCGATGTCCTGGTATCCGTGGTAAACGACGTCACCTTCGTCGAGGGTCGCGTTGACCACCGGAAATTTCTTCAACGCATCCACCGAGGCCTTGACGAAGAACGACATCAGCCCCAGTCGCACCCCGTGTTCGGACTCGAAAGACTCCTTGTACCGGCGGCGGATGTCCATGACCGCCTGCAGGCTGACTTCGTTGAACGAGGTCAGCATCGCGGCGGTGTGCTGGGCCT
>JBFGYD010000130.1:0-6482 GCA_041587615.1 Lysobacterales bacterium | reverse complement strand
GAGTGGCCCGAATCTGCAGGTCGATTTCCGCCTGATCAGCCACCCCAATACCAGCACCGGCGATCCGGCGCGCTACGACATTCACGTCACCAACTGCGGTGACGTCGCCGCTGCGCAGGTCGGGGTGAGGGATATGTTTCCGACCCTGATGGCGCCAAGCACGCCCAGGCTGCTGGCCGGCGGTACGTGGAATTGCGTCAGCGGGGCCGTCTGCGATGGAATCCAATACATCGATACGGTCTTTGGCAGCATCGCCCCCGGCGGCTCTCGCGTCATCAGAGCGACAAGGGACCTCGAAGTCGGCAACCCAGGCGAGACCATCCGCGTGTCCGCGGCCGCGATGAGCCTCAGTTCCACCCCCGACGTGGACCCGTCGTTCAACGCCGGGAGCTGGGAGTTCGAGATCCGCGACAACGATCCGCCGACGGTGACGATTACCGGCATCGCCGACAGCCTGGCCGAGGATGACGGCACCGTGCCCGTGACCGGGGTCACGATCGCCGCGGCCGACACCGACGGCAGCATCGCGTCGGTGGCGGTCAACTCGCTGAACACGTCGATCCTGACCATTGCCGCCGTCGACGATACCGATCCGGCCAACGTGATGGTGGACGTGACGACCGTGCAGGACGCGTTCGGCACCGCCACGCTGGAGGTGATCGCGACCGACGATCTGGGCGGAACTTCGACCCCGATGAGCTTCCAGGTCACGGTCGATCCGGTCAACGATCCGCCGACGATTACGGTCAAGGGCGGGTTCGACTACAACGGCGGTGTGCCGACATTCTCCGGCAACTGTACCCAGGCCTCCGCGCCCGGCTGCGCGGATCACAGCTACCCCTCCGACGTCGGCATTTTCGATGCCAACTTCGTCGACTGGGTGGTTCAGGTCTCCCCGGGGCCGCCCAACGAGGCCGGACAAGCCACGACGGTCAGCATCGGCGCGCCGTCCGACCCGTCGCTGTTCCTCGGCGCCAGCTTCTACCCGGAACTGATCGACCTCGGCGGCACCTGGGCGCTGGACTACGGCCTGAACGGCGACAGCGGCACCGCGACGCTCGTGATCACGGTTGACGACGGCGAGGCGGTCAACAATGCAACCACGTTGAGTTTCGACATCTTCGTCGACAACGCACCGCCCATGGTGAACGCCGGGCAATCGTTCTCGATTCCTGAGAACAGCGCCGCTCCGGGTATCGTCGGCACGCTCCTGGGGACCGATCCGGAAATGGATCCGCTCGTCGACTGGACGATCACCGGCGGAAACACCGATGTCGACCTCGACACTAACCCGCCGTTTACGATCAATCCGGGGACCGGCGAGATCATCGTCAACGATTCCGGCGACCTCGATTTCGAAGACACTTCGAGCTTTGCGCTCTCGGTGACGGTCAGCGACGGCACGACTACCAGCGCGCCCGAGAACGTGACCGTGGACCTGACCGACGTCAACGACAACCCGCCGGTCGTGACCTCGGGGCTGACGTTCAGCGTGCCGGAGAACAGCGCCGCGTGTCTGGGCAACCCGGGCAGCTGCACGGTCACGGCCACGGATGCCGACACGGTCGGATCGCTGCAGGGCTGGACCATCGTTTCGGGCAACGTCAACGTCGACCAGGACGGGAATCTGCCGTTCGCGATCAACACCTCGAGCGGCCTGATCAGCGTCAGCGACGTCGGCGACATGGACTACGAGCAAATGCCGACCTTCTCGCTGATGGTGACCGTTTCCGACGGCGTCAATACCAGCGCTCAGGAGCTCGTGACCGTTGACCTGATCAACATCAACGACAATGCTCCAACGGTCGACCAGGGCCTCAGCTTCGACATCGACGAGAACTCGCCGGCGACGACCGTCGTCGGCACCGTGACCGGCGATGACGCCGACAACGACCCGCTGGTCGACTGGACGATCACCGGCGGCAACACCGACGTCGACATGGACACCAACCCGGCTTTCGCGATCGACGCGGCCAGCGGCGTGATCACGGTCAATGACGCCGACGACCTGGACTTCGAGTCCGGGACGACCCGGTTCGACCTCCAGATCACCGTCAGCGACGGTCTGAACACCAGCGCCGCCGAAACCGTGACCATCGACGTCAACGATTTGGTCGGTTCCTAGACTGCACTTCGGCGGCTCGGAGCCGTCGAAACTTTCGACTCGCCGGCGCCGCTGCGGCGTCGCGCCCGTTCCGCTTGTGTTCCCCCGGGGCGATTCCGTTCCCCGTTTTTGATTTCGTTCCGGCGTTCGCTTGGTTTGCTTTGCCGCGTTCCGGCCCCATTATGGGGTTGCACTCGACGATCGAAGGTCAAAGGTGAAGCGAGACGCCAGGCAATACGAAAGCCTCGGGCAATGGTGGGACGCCTACCGTAATCGGGCCGCCGAGCGTGATCTGGACGCGCTCGCTGCCGCGATCGAGCCGCTGGGTCGCCACTCCGGCGATCTTCCGATCGCCGGCGACCTCACCTCTCCAGGACATCTTCCGACGGCTCTTGAGGTGCTCGCCGACCTCGGCGCGGACGCGGAGTGCCTGGCCGTGATGTGCGCCTATTTCGCGCGCCTCGCCGGTCTCGATTCGGCCGGCTCGAAATCGTCTCCGGTCGCCACTCGAGCCGCTCAGATCGCCGAAATCGATCGGCTGGAGGGCGCCTACCGGGCCGACAGCGACTCCCCCGAGGGCCTGCGCCGGCTGCTGCTGGCGATGGTCGAGGACGTGCGCGCCGTGCTGGTGGTGCTGGCCGACCGGCTGGTGCGCCTGCGCGCGCTGGCCCGCGCGGACGAGTCCGAGCGGCGCAACTTCGCCGGCCTGGTCAAGGCGATCCACGTGCCGCTGGCCAACCGGCTCGGCATCTGGCAGCTCAAGTGGGAGCTGGAGGATCTGGTCTTTCGATTCCTGGAGCCGGCTCTGTATCAGCGCATCGCCGGCCTGCTGGACGAACGGCGCGCCGACCGCGAGCGTTACATCGCCCGCCTCACCGAAACCCTGACCAAGGAACTGTCCCAGGCCGGGGTCAAGGCTGACGTGCGCGGGCGGCCGAAGCACATTTATTCGATCTGGCGCAAGATGCAGCGCAAAGGGCTTGCGTTTCACGAGCTTTATGACATCCGCGCGGTGCGCATCCTGGTCGAGGACGTGGCCGCCTGTTACGCGGCGCTGGGCCAGGTGCACTCGCGCTGGCCGCCGATTCCGGGTGAGTTTGACGACTACGTCGCCAACCCCAAGGCCAACAACTACCGGTCGCTGCACACCGCGGTATTCGGGCCGGAGGGCAAGACGGTCGAGATCCAGATTCGAACCTGGGAGATGAACGACCACGCCGAACTCGGGGTGGCCGCCCACTGGCGCTACAAGGAAGGCCGGGCCCACGACCCGAACTATCAGCGCAAGCTCGCGTCGATGCGGCAGTTGCTGGACACGCGCGGTGAATCCGGCGACGCGGCGCTGCTCGACGAATTCGGTGCCGACGGCGGTGACGACCGGGTTTACGTGCTGACCCCGAAGGGCAAGGTCGTGGAATTGAAGGCAGGCTGCACCGTCCTCGATTTTGCCTATCACATCCACACCGACGTGGGTCATCGCTGCAAGGGGGCGAAGGTCAACGGCCGCATCGTGCCGCTGACCTACCAGGTGCGCAACGGCGAGCAGCTCGAAATCCTGACCGCCAAGCACGCCGATCCGTCGCGCGACTGGCTGGTGGCGCGGCTCGGATACCTGCACTCATCCCGGGCGCGCGCCAAGGTCCGGCAGTGGTTTCGGCACAAGGACCGCGACCGCAATCTGGCCGAGGGCAAGGAACTGCTGGATCGGGAACTCAAGCGCTTGGCTGCCGGGGCCAAAGACCTGGAGCCGATTCTGGCGCGCTTCAAGCTCAAAACGCTCGATGCGCTTTATCTGGCGGTGGCCATCGGCGAGATTTCGGTTGGCCAGGTCGCCGGTGCGCTGGAGGAACTCCGGCGGCCCGATGACGACGACGTGCTGCCGCTGGCGCCATCCCCGCAGCGCCGCCAAAAGCGCCGCAAGGACAGTTTGATCATCGAAGGGGTCGGCAATCTGATGACCAATCTGGCCCGCTGCTGTAACCCCGTGCCGGGCGATGCGATTCTCGGTTTCGTGACTCGCGGTCGCGGCGTGAGCATCCACCGCCGCGACTGCAAAAACGTTGAACGGCTGATCCGCAACGATCCGGCCCGGATGCTCGAGGTCGAATGGGGTGGCGCCACCCATGACCGCTACCAGGCGGAGATCGCGGTCTCGGCATTCGATCGCAAGGGATTGATTCGGGATATCGGCAACTTGTTGGCCAATTCGCGCAGTGACGTGCTGTCGCTGAACTCGAGCGCCGATGCCGGCGGCCACGCCGATATCAAATTGACCGTGCGGGTCAGCGATTTCGATCATCTGAGCTTTCTGATCAATCGCCTGGCGACGCTGCCCAACGTGCTGGACGTGCGAAGGGTCGGCTAGTCCTAAGCATCGTCGGGAGTTGTTGGCCGGCCGAGCCGAACCGTCGCAGGCCGTCTCCGCTAGCGAAACTCAGGCGAGGTTCGGGTTAAGATCGCCACTGGCGGCTTTAGCCCATATATTGCGTGAGTTTCGCACGGCGGCAGGGAATCGTGGTTGAGATACCAGGCTACAGCATAGAGTCCGAGCTCGGGCGCGGTGGGATGGCGACCGTTTATCTGGCCGTGCAGCAGTCGGTCGAGCGCAAGGTCGCGCTCAAGGTCATGTCGCCGGTGCTGCTGGTCGACGACAGCTTCAGCGAGCGCTTCATCCGTGAGGCGAAGATCGCCGCCAATCTCTACCATCCGCACATCGTCGCCGTGCATGACGTCGGGGTGCACGAGGACCAGCACTTCATCGCCATGGAGTATTTGTCCGGCGCCGATCTGGCCCATCGCTGCAACAGCGGAATCGACGTGCCGACCTCGATTCGCGTGTGCCGCGAGATGGCGGGCGCGCTCCATTACGCTCACAGCAAGGGGTTCGTGCACCGTGACGTGAAGCCGGAGAATATTCTGTTTCGCGAGGACGACACCTCGGTGCTCAGCGACTTCGGGATTGCCCGCGCGCTGAACTCGGCGACCCAGATGACCAAGACCGGGGCAGTCATCGGCACCCCGCAATACATGAGCCCGGAGCAGGCCAGGGGCAAGGAACTGGACGGGCGTTCGGACTTGTACAGCCTTGGGATCGTGTTCTACGAAATGCTGACCGGGCGCGTGCCCTACGAGGGGTCGGATTCAATCGCCGTGGGGATTCAGCACGTCACCGAGCCGATTCCGCGCCTGCCCGAGAAAATCGCCTACATTCAGCCGGTGCTGGAGAAGTTTCTGGCCAAAAACGCCGACGAGCGCTACCAGACCGGTGGTGAGGCGCTGGAGGACCTCAAGACGCTCGAGCGCAAGCTCGTCAGCGGCGAGGTCGAGCGAGTGCCCGACGAAGCCAGGCGCCCGCCCGGACGAGAGACCCGGATCAGCGAGCCGCCCGTGCGGGCCGAGATCAAGCAGGCCAAGAAGGCTGGCCGGCCGGCCAACGTTTCCGCCACGCCACGGCCCGACGGCAGCCTCAGACAGGAGCCCAAGCTCGGCCAGATCGACGATATCGGCAGCTTCGACCGCACCGTGGGCCAGCAACGCTACGACCCCGGCCCTGCGCAGAAAAAACGCTCGGCGTGGCGCTGGCTGGCGCCGCTCATGGTGCTGGTCGGACTGGGCACGGCCGCCTGGTGGCGCTGGGACCTGGTCGAGACCTGGCTGCCCGATCGCGAAATCGATCGCTTGCTGTCACAGGCCAAAGCGGCTCAGGACTTCGGGCGCTGGTATGGGGATACCGCCGAGTTCGCTAACGTTCTCTACCGGCAGGTGCTGGCGCGCGATCCGGGCAATCGCCAGGCGACGGCCGGGCTGGAGTTGGTGGCGCTGCGCTTGTGCGATCTTGCCGAACAGGCGCTGGTCGACGGCAATCCCCGCCAGGCCGAGCTGCTGCTCGAGCGGGCCGAGGAACTGGCTCCGCAGCTTCCGCGTCTGGCCGAGGTGCGGGCCAAGACCACCGGCGAGGTCGTGCCCGAGGCGGATCCTGAGAAACCGGAGATCCCGGCCCAACCGGACCCGACCGAGCGGATCAACGTCCTGCTGGCCGAGGCGCAGACGCTGATGACCGACGACAGGCTGGTGCGCCCGCCGGCCGGCAATGCGCTGGCCAAGTTCCGCGAGGTGCTGGCGGTCGACGGCGACAACACCGCCGCCAAGTCAGGGATCGAGCAGATCAGGAGCCGGCTGCGCGCCGAATTTTCCGCGGCGCTGGCGGACGAGGCGCTGGACGTGGCGGAATCGCGATACGGGCAGCTCGCGCTGGCGCTGGACGATGAGACCGAACTGGATGTGCTGCGCCAGGAACTCAACGATGCCCAGGCCCGGGTCAGCGAGCGCCAGCGTCTGGCCGACGAACGCGCCGAGCGAATCCGAACGCTGCTGGCCG
>JBFGYD010000129.1:0-6494 GCA_041587615.1 Lysobacterales bacterium | reverse complement strand
CTCCCGGATCGAGAAACCGGCGGTTTGTGCCAGCTTGATAAACTCGAGCGCAAATAGCGCGTCATGGTCGAACACCCGCCTTCCAGAAACCCTTCGTGGCGGGTCCAACAGACCGACTTTTTCGTAGTACCGAATGGTCGAGGCGGGCAGCCCCGAACGCGCGGCGACTTCGCCGATTTTCATGATTTGTCCCGAAGGGCCTCGGCGAACATTTCAATGGTTGCTGCCGCCCCCGCGCCGCCCTCGATGCGAACCTCGATTGGTGCGAGCGGTTCAGCGGCGTCCGCTGAGATCAGAAACTCGAGGAATCCACAGCACTGCCGCTCCAGCCTGACAAACGTCTCTAGATCAGAGCGCAGATTCTCGTCACCGGCGAAGGTCAATACCAAGCCGCCCTGGATGCGCTTCCAAGATTTGAGTCGCGGCATCACCGTTCGACGCGCCAACGCCCGTCGGTTACGCAACTCCTGATCGCTTAACGAACAGGCAACCGCCGCGCCGTCATCGAGTCTTTCCATGATCAGCCCACTCACTCCGTTTCAGGAGTGGTTCTTATACCACTTAAAGTTCGGTTTAAGTCAAGGTCGGATCTGGCAAGGATTAGATCAGGAAGCGGTCACCAGCGCAGCCGGATTCGAGCTCAGTCGTACCCGGCGCAAATCTCGTACAGTCGTTCGATCGCGCCCCGGTCGCTGGCGAAGCGGCAAGGCGCTTCGCGGCCGTACTCGAAATAGCGTCCCGTGGTGTCGGCGCCGAGTTCTCCGCGCGCGAGCATGACCGGAGTGCGAGCCGCGTCCTCGGGTGATTGCGATCCGCCGAAGCCCAAGTTGCGGCTCAGCACCGACGACGGATCCCCCGGGTGGCAGGCGTTGACGGCGATGCCGCGCGGCTCCAGGCGCCCGGCAAGCGCGACGGTCAGCATCCGGTTGGCTTGTTTCGATTGCCGGTAGGCCAGGTGGTTGTCGAAGGGTCGGCGATCGAACTCGAGGTCGTCGAGATCGAGGTCGCCCGCCCAGTAGCTGGCCACGTTGACCACCCGCGCCGGGGCCGAGCGCTCGAGATGAGGCGCGAACGCATTCGTCATCCACAGGTAGCCGAGGACGTTGGTCGCGAAGGTCCGCTCGATGCCCTCGCGCGTGGTTTCGCGTTCGCGCGGCGCGACGCCGGCGTTGTTGACGAGCACCTTGACCGGCCCCCGCCAGGAATCGGCAAGCGCCTCGATCGAACCGTGCCGGGACAGATCGGCCAGCACGTAGCGAACCTCGTCGTTGCCGCTGTCGCGGCGAATCGCCTCGACGGCTTTTCCGGCCCGGCCCTCGTCGCGCGCGACCAAAACCACTTCGTAGTCTGGCGTTGGCGCGAGCTGCCGCGCGATCGCGCCGCCAATGACGCCGGTGGCGCCGGTGACGAGCACCACCGTTTTTTCGTCTGCTGCCATGACTCAGATCTCAGCCGGAACGGCTGCAATCATAGCCGAACCGATTAGATCTCCGCGGAGATTTCCCGCAACGCAGCTTCGCCTCGGCCGCCTGCAGGCGTCGCTCCACCACGCGCTCAGCTCACGATAGAGTCCGTCGCCCGCGTCAGCCGACAATTTGGCAACCCGTTTAGCGTTCGGGCTCGGCAGAACAGCGCTCCAGGTGCTGATAATCGACGACCCAAATTCGGTACCCCTTGGGCCGGTCCGCGGGCGCGACCTCGCGGAACGCGGCCGGACAAGCCCTGAGTCCTTCGATCAGTCGCTCCCGGGCGTTCCCTACCGCCAGTCGCGGGCCCGGATCGACGAGACAATAGGGGCGTTCGCGCTTCAGTTCGGCGATGAATTCTTCATAGGAATATTCCCGGTCGCCGCCGTAGTCCGGCCGCATGACCGGGGTGTTGCCGTAGAAGATGCCGTAGACGTAGTTGCTCGGCGCCCACACCTTCCTCGCCGGTCGGCCGTACACTTCGGTCATCACCCAGGACCAGGCCGGGCCGAAATGCTGCGCGACGGTGCGCGAGCCGGCGTGATAAAGGCTGGCGCCCTCGGGACCCGAAAACGCGGCCCGCACGATCAGCGCGCAGGCCAGCACGCTCGGCACCGCCAGGCCCACGGCGACCGTGCGGCGATGGGCCCACAGGAAGCCGCCGATCCGCTCCCACGTTCGCGCCGGCCAGTCGAACAGCGGCAGCGCATAGCCGCCGGCGGCGGTCAGCAGCGCCAGCAGCGAGATCACGTGGATCCCTAGCCGCAGTTCGTAGGCCCCGAACGCGAACCACGCGAGCAGCATCGGCAGTACCGCGAGCACGAAAACGCCGGTCTGAACGCGGCTGCGCCAGGCGGACCAGCCCGCGGCAAGCAGCAGCAGCACGATCGCTGGTCTTCTCAGCAGATAGGTCTCGACTGAGTACGAGAGCTGGCCGAGCGGGTCGCGTCCCTCCAGCGAGGCCTCGACCACACCCCGGTTTTCCCAAAACCCGTAACCGGCGGTCAGCGCCCAGGTCAGCGGCACGGCCAAGCACGCGAGCGCGGCCAGCCAGGCTCCGATCCGGCGATGACCGCGCCACAGCAGCAGCACGGGCAGGGCCACGCAGGTCCAGATCAGCGCCGGCTGCTTGCTCAACGCAGCCAGCAGCGCGATCAGCACCAGCGGGGCCAGCGCCGCGGGCCGCGGCGCGCGCACGTAATCGAGGTACAGCGCGACCGAAACGACCAGCGCCGCGCCCATCAGCGGGTCGGCCAGGCCGTTGTCGAGGTGGCTCTTGACCGAGGCCAGGAACAGCCAGAAGAACAGCAGCAGCGCAAAACGAGCGAAGTCGCGCGGGTCCTCGCGCGGCACGCAGGCGGCGACCGCCAGACCCATCGCGAACGGAAACGCGGCCAGCGTAAAGCGCAGCGGCATTTGCAGTTCCAGGTCGCCGAGCAGCAGGTAACCCCACGACAGGAACAGCGAAAATGCCTGCGGATAGGGCACTACCGTGTAATAAAAATCCGGGTCTTCGCCGCGAAAATACTGAATCGCCCACAGATTCCAGCTATAGATCTCGTCATCGGCCGAAAACGAACTCACCCCCAGGCTGACGGCCACCGGCACGATCACGATCAGCACCAGCAGCGCCGACCAGCGCTGGACCGCTGGCCAGTCCGGGCGCGACTCGTGCCACGACCGCGCTACCCGCAGCGCGGCGACCACCAGCAGCGCCGCCGTGGCACTCAGTACGGTCAACCGGTTCAGCCAACCCAGCGCGTGCAGCGCCCACGCCAGCGCGACGACCACGGCCGCGCTGACCAGCGGCACGGCGGCCGCGGTCAGTGGGCGTGCGAGCAGGCGCGGCCACAGCGCCAGGGCCGGGGCCAGATACACAAGCACCAGCAGCGAAAGGACGTAGACCAAGTACACCCTTCAGATAGTGAAGGCTGGAGCGATGCCGATGCAACAGCCGGGTCGTTTCGGCGCTGGTTTACAATGCGCCGATGTCGCAATCCCATGACTCCGAGACGACGGGTGACCGCGGCTACCGGCGATTCGTGCCGCTGGGCCTGATCGTCGTCGCCGCCGGCGCCTTTTTTGTGTTCGGCGGCCACCGGCTGATCAGCTTCGAAACGCTGAAGGACCAGCACGAGCTGATCGCGGCCTGGGTCGCCGCGCGGCCGCTGGCCGCGGCCGGCATCTTTTGGCTGGGCTACACGGCGATGGTGTCCTGTGGCCTGCCGGTTGGCAGCGTGATGATCGTTGTGGCCGGATTCCTGTTCGGGGTCATTCTCGGAACGGTGCTCGCGGTCAGCGCGGCCACGGTCGGCGCGCTGGTTTTGTTCGCCGCCGCGAGGCTGGCCGGGGGCGATTACTTCGAGCGTCGCGCGGCGCCGGTGATTGCCAGGGTGCGGGCAGGCTTTCAGCGCGAGGCGGTCAGCTACATGTTCTTCCTGCGCGTGGTGCCGGTCTTTCCGTTTTTTCTGGTCACGCTCGCGGTTGCCGGTCTCGGCGTGTCCACCCGCCTGTTCCTGGTCGCGACCGGGCTCGGCATCATCCCGGTCAACCTGGCCTGGGCGAGCCTCGGTTCGAACCTGAGCGGCATGCTGGCCCAGGGGCAGGCGCCGGGCTGGGCCGACCTGATGGAACCGAAATTTCTGGCGCCGCTGATCGCGCTGGTCGCACTGTCGTTGCTGCCGATCGCCGTCCACCGGATGCGGCGCCGCCCGCAGGCCGTTGCCGATGAACGCGACGGCTGAGCACCCATCCAAAGGCCGCGTGGTCGCGGTCATCCCTGCCTACAACGAGGCCCCGACCATCGGCCAGGTCGCCGCGCAAACCGTCCCGTTGGTCGACGAGGTCGTGATCGTCGACGACGGTTCCAGCGACGGCACGGCGGAAGCCGTCGGCGAGGGCATTCGCGTCATCCGACATGCCCGAAACCGGGGTAAGGCGGCGGCCCTGGTCAGCGGCTTCGCCGCGGCGCTGGAAACCGGCGCCGACCTCGTCGTGACCTTGGACGGAGACGGTCAGCATCGTCCGGCGGATATCCCGGACCTGCTCGCGTCCCGGCGGGGTGAGCCGAAGTCGGTGGTCCTGGCCGCGCGCCTGACCGAGCGGGACAACGCGCCGTGGATCCGAAGCCTGGCCAATCGCACCGCCGACTTTTGGGTATCCCTGGCCGCGGGTCAGCGGATCAAAGACACCCAAAGTGGCTTCCGGGTCTATCCGCGCGAGTTGCTGGACGGGCTCAGGCTGGCGTCCGACCGTGCCCACGGGTTCGCGTTCGAATCCGAGATCCTGATCGAGGCCTGCTGGCAGGGCTACCGGATCGTCACGGTATCGATCCCGGCGCTGTACCATCAGCTCGGTCGTTCCAGCCACTACCTACCGCTCAAAGACACGCTGCGCATCACCCGAATGGTGATCGGACGGCTGTCAAGACGAGTGTTCAAGCGACGGGGAGAAGAAAAGTCATGAGCGTTCTCAAGGGTCTGGCCAAATACCTGGCGTTGGTGTTGCTGGCGCTGCTGCTCGTGCTGGCTGCGGCCATACCCCTGGCGCGCTGGGAGACGCCGGATGACCTGATCCCGGTCGACCGCCGGCAGGCGCTGGCCATCGACAATGTGCACCTGCTGACGATGGAGACCGATCAACCGCTGATGGATCGGCAACTCCTGATCCGGGATGGCCTGATCGAGGCTATCCGAGGGTCCGGAACGCCGGTTGGCGCGGGCTATCGCGTAATCGACGCCGACGGCGCGTACCTGATGCCCGGGCTGTTCGACATGCACGTGCATGCGATGGACCGCAAATACCTGGCGTTGAGCCTCGCCTACGGCGTGACCAGCGTGCGCAACATGGGCGGTTATCCGATGCATCTGCGGTGGAAGACAGAACTGGCACGGGGGCAATGGCTGGGGAGCAATCTGTTTACCGCGACCCCGACGTTGAACGGGAAGAAAAACGCCAATCCCCTGGCCCACAAAGTGGTGACCGATGCCGCCACCGCTCGGGAGCTCATCCGCGAGTATCACCGGCAAGGCTGGGATTTCGTCAAGGTCTACACCCGCCTGGACGTGCCCGTCTTTGAGGCCATCATCGAGGAGGCGGGCAGGCTGGATTTTCCGGTGGCGGGGCACGTTCCTTATCCGGTCGTGGAGGCCGATTATCGGCTGGCGGCTTCGATGGTGACCCTGGAGCATACCGAGGAGATCTTTCAAGGCCCGCTGGACT
Source organism: Lysobacterales bacterium (assembly GCA_041587615.1). Lineage (GTDB taxonomy): Bacteria > Pseudomonadota > Gammaproteobacteria > Xanthomonadales > SZUA-38 > JBFGYD01. Next base: position 807 of record JBFGYD010000129.1, on the reverse strand, counting down.
ATCAGTACGACGATGAGGCAGTGGCCGCCGTTGCTCGACAGTTGCGGGACATGAACGCCACCGTGACCCCTACGTTGATGATCTTCGATCACCTGACCCGCATCGCCCGCGACAAGCAGGCCTTCGTCGAGCAGCTCCCGCTGCAATACCTCAATCCCCTGATGAAGGCGTTTGAGGATCGCACCTCCGGCGCCCGCTGGCTCGCCGCGAGCGAAAAACTGCAAGACAGCCTGGAAAAGCGCAACGCCTATTTCCAGCATATAACGCGGGTTCTTCACGAAACCGGCGTCCCCCTGGTGCTGGGCTCGGATTGCGGCGTGATCTACGCGGTCCCCGGCCTGTCGACGCACCGTGAGATCGCACTGCTGGAACAGGCCGGGCTGCCCCCGCACGAGATACTGAAGACCGCAACGGTCAACGCGGCCCGGGTCCTGGGGGTCGAAGAACGACTCGGCAGCATTGCGGTCGGCAAGGTCGCCGACCTGGTCCTGACGCGGCACAACCCGTCGACCAGTCCAGTCACGCTCTCGGCGCCGCTGGCGCTGGTGAAAGGCGGTCAATGGCTGGATCAATCCGACCTCGAGCGGCTGAAGCAGTCGGCTGAGAATCCGTCCAACGTCTATTTCACCCTGGGGCGAATGCTCGAATTCCTCATCCTCGGCTGACTTATTCTTAGCCCGCATATTGCATGAGTTGCCGGAATTGTCGGCGAATTCCACGAGTGGAGCTTGGCCGATCGTCCGCCGGGGCATAGCGCAGGCAAATGCCAAGTTGCGGTTTTGCCGCAGGCAAAGAAGCGGCTTGGAT
>JBFGYD010000128.1:0-6533 GCA_041587615.1 Lysobacterales bacterium | reverse complement strand
GGGGCGAAGGTCAGCGCCACCACGACTTTTTCGCCGCCGACGGTGTCGTCGCTGGGAAAGCCGAAAAAGTCGTACAGGTCGCCCGGACTGATATCGACGTCGGCAAAAATAGAGTTGATCGGGTTCGGATCGTTGTGATCCGCGGCCAGTCCCGGCAGCGAAAGCAGCAGCGCGGTCGCGATTACGATCGTTGTTTTGAAGCAGGGCTTTTTCGTCTTCATGTTACAGGCCTTCATTGAAGTGGGGTGGCGACGGCGGCCTTGGCGGGCATTGGCCGGGCCCAGGTATAGCTGAATTCGGGATCCAGGAACGCGCCGTCGGCGAACCGCGTGCGCAGGGTCGTCAGGGTATGACCGATCACCGGCAGGCCGCTATACCGATGGCCCTCCAATGAAACGATAGACTCCCCGGGCTGGCGCAGCACCAGCGTGCCGGTGTCTCCGTCGACCCGAACGAGCGCCTCGCCTTCGCCGCATCCGGCGATCAGGGCGACGAACAGGAATCCGGTGATCTCTAGCTGGCTGGCGTTGTTGCGCCCGCAGTCGCCGATGCCGGGGAAGACATCCAACGAACCGCCGGCGCGATCGTAGGCGAGCGGTTCGAGGCCGTCGGAGGCGTCCGTAAACGGGGCATCTTCGACCTGGGCACCCCAAAAATCGCGGTCTTTACGATAGGCCCTGGTCGGAAAGTAGGCGATGAGTTGCGTCGACGCGCTCAAGCCCCCGCCGAGGGAGAAATTGGCCTCGATCTGGGTGCTCATCAACAGCGCATCGATCGCGTGGATCGGCTCGTCCCAACTGGACACGAGCGGGCCTGCCGGACCCAGCTCGCCGCCGGTGGGCCTGCTCAAGGTCCGCGCGCTGACCGGCGGATTGACGTCCAACAGGCTGGGTCGGGTAGCGACCACGGGCGCTGAGTTCATGGCGCGGTCGGTGAAGTCGGCGAGCACCAATGGCCGCAGATGCAGCGCGGTGACCCGAGTGGTGTCGATGATCGTTGCCCAGCCGGTGAGGGAGTTTTCCGGGGCGCTCACGTCAACGTTGCGAAATTCGGTCGAGTTGGCTGGCGCCCAGGCGCCGCCGGGTTGATAGCGGGACCGAAACGCGGCGCAGTCAACGGCGAGCGCAGACTCGATGTAGCCCAGCGCGTAGGCCTCCACCGTGAATCGCCGTCGCGCCTGGAACGATACCGGACCATCGATGAAATCATAAGACAGCAGGTTGCCGCCCTGGCTCAGATCCGGAAGCGAGCACTGCCCGGTCGGCGCGCGAGCCAAACTCAACCCCAACCCGTCGTCGGTCTCGACCAGGGCCGTCGCGTAGCTGCCGTTTGGGCCGATCACGACATTGGCGCTGAACAGCGGCCGGCCGAAGAGATGCTTGACTTGAAACGAGATCACCAGGTGTCGGTCCGGGTCGCCGTTGCGTAGCTCGATCAGGGTCTGACGGCCGAGTCCGGCCAGGGCGTAGGGAAAGACCACCACTTGACCGAAGTTGTCGTCGCTGACCTGGACCGCGGCGGCCGGAGTCCAGCCCCAGCAAAGTACCGATACCAATACCGAAACAAGGACTGAACGACGCATGGGCTCCCCTCCGTACGCAGACAGCGGCCGCGCCAACGGCCCCGTTGCTTGATTTTACTTCATACCGCCGACCGATGCCCGCGCTGGTCCGAACAAGCCGCCGTCAGCCACCGAGCAGCCGCTCGACCCGTGCTATGTCGGCGTCGGTGTCGACCCCGGCCGGAATGTTGTCAGCCATCACTCCGACGTGGATCCGCGCGCCGTCGTGGAGCGCCCGGAGCTGCTCCAGTTTTTCCGCGGTCTCCGCCGGCGCCGGCGGCAGCGCGGCGAGCTTTGTCAAATATCCGGCGCGATAGGCGTACAGCCCCAGGTGTCGATAGTACGGGCCGTCCGGCAAGCCGGTCGGCGCTCGTGCGAACGCGTCGCGGTCAAACGGAATCGGCGCACGCGAGAAGTACTGCGCATAGCCGCCGCGGTCGAACACGACCTTGACCGCATTGGGGCTGTGCAACTCCTGCGCGGTCCTGATCGGCGTGCACAGCGTCGCGATCGAAGCCAGGTCGTCGCGTTCCAGGGCCGCGGCGACCCGCGCCAGCGCCGCCGGCGGGGTCAGCGGTTCGTCACCCTGCAGGTTGACCACGATCGTCTCCGGCGCCAGCGCCAGCGCCTGCACGCACTCGGCCAAACGGTCGGTGCCGGTGGCGTGGTCCGTCGCGGTCATCAGCACGCGCGCGCCGAATTTCTCACAGGCGGCCCTGACCCGCTCGTCATCGGTCGCGATATGCACCGCGGCCGCGCCCGAGGCCAGCGCGACCCGATGCACGTGCTCTACCAGCGGCCGACCCGCGATCGGCAACAGCACCTTGCCCGGGAGACGGGTGGACGAGTAGCGCGCCGGGATGATCACTTGGAAGCGACTCATGTGGGATGATTTCCGCGCTTGAGCTCGGCCACCCGCGACACCAGCGCCCGCTCGAATCCGGCCGGCAGCCGCGCGTTCGCCGGCACCGACCAGAAATTGTCGCCGGCGTGGGCGGCCAGTTTGACCGCGTCTTTTTCGGTCACCATCACCTCGCGCCCGGCGCAGCCGTCAAGATCAGCGGCACGATATTCGTGGTGGTCTGGAAAGGGCCGCCGCTCCAGGCGCAGGCCGCGGTCCTCGAGCTGGGCGAAAAACCGCTCCGGATGACCGATGCCGGCCATTGCGATCACCGGATCGGGGCCAAATTTCGCGAACTCTCGGGGCCGTCCGGCGCTGAGGCTGACGGGTGAGGCCAACTCCATCGACATCGGCACTGAGCCGGGCTGGCAGGGTCCGCCGTTGACCACGACGTAGTCGACCGACTCGAGTCTGTTCGGGCGCTCGCGCAGCGGCCCGGCCGGCAGCAGCCGCCCGTTGCCGAGCCCCCGCTCACCGTCGATGACCGCGATCTCCAGATCGCGCTCGAGCCGATAGTGCTGGAGTCCGTCGTCGCTGACGATCACGTCGACCGGGTGGCGCTCGCGCAGCGCTTTGGCGGCGCGGGCGCGGCGGGACCCGACCGCAACCGGCACGCCGCTGCGCCGGTGGATCAACAGGGGTTCGTCGCCGACTTCTCGAGCGCTCGAACCGGGGCTCACGAAAACGGGCCCGGCGCCGGCGCGCGAGCGGTAGCCCCGGCTGACCACGCCGGGCCGGAAGCCGGCCCCGGCCAGCACCTCGAGCAGCCGGATCACGAGCGGGGTCTTCCCGGTGCCGCCGACGGCGAGATTGCCGACCACGATGACCGGCACTCCGGGATGCGACGCCAGCGCCTTATTGATCAGCGCGCTCAGCGCGGCGGTCAGCGCATAGCAGCCGGCGAGCGCGCGCAGGCCGAGGCCGGGCCGGCGGCCGCCGTACCAGACGGCATCCAGTCGGCTCCTCAGCCTCCCGCCAGCCTGGCTAGCCACCGGCGACAATCCCGTCGCCGGCCGCGGCCGGGTCCTGAAACTGGAGTCGATGCAGCGCCGCGTAGTGGCCGTCGCGGGCCAGTAATTCCCGATGACTGCCCTGCTCCACCAGGCGGCCGCGATCCAGCACGAGAACCTGGTCGGCGCTTTCCACCGTCGACAAGCGATGGGCGATGACCAGCGTCGTGCGAGTGCGCATCATCCCTTCCAGAGCGGTCTGAATCAGGCGCTCCGACTCGCTGTCCAGCGCCGAGGTGGCCTCGTCCAGGATCAGTATCGGCGCGTCCTTCAAGATGGCTCGGGCGATGGCGATCCGCTGGCGCTGTCCGCCGGAAAGCTGGGTGCCGCCTTCGCCGAGCCGGGTATCGATGCCCCGCGGCAAGTCTTCGATGAACTCCATCGCGTTGGCCCGCCGGGCGGCCGCCGCAATCGCCTTCGGGGAGGCCTTCTCCAGCGCTCCGTAAGCAATGTTGTGGGCGATGGTATCGTCAAACAGGACCACGTCCTGACTGACCAGCGCGATGTTATTGCGGAGATCGTCGAGGCGATAGGTGGCGATGTCGCCGCCGTCCAGGCAGATTCGCCCCGAAGTCGGTTCGTAGAACCGCGCGATGAGGCCCACCAGCGAGGTCTTGCCGCTGCCCGAGCGCCCCACCAGCGCGGTGACGGTGCCGGGACTGGCGCTGAAGCTCACCCCTTCGAGGGCCGGCTCCTGGTTCGGCTGGTAACGAAGCCCGACCTCCTCGAAGCGCAGTTCTCCACTCGCCCGGGACAGCGGTTGGCCGATGTTGCCGCGCTCCTCGGTCTCGTCCAGCAGCGCAAAAATGCTGTCCGCGGCCGCCACGCCGCGCTGGATCATTACGTGCACGTTGGTCAGCTTCTTCAGCGAGGGCAGGATGCCCAGCATGGCCGTCATGAACGACGTGAACGCACCCGGCGTTATCTGATCGAGCATCGCATCACGGGTGGCCAGGAATACGATGATCGCCAGCATCAGGCCGGCCAGCAACTGGACCAATGTAGCGCTGCCCGACTTCGTCGCCACCAGCTTCAAATGCTGACGGCGGTTGCTGCGATTGACCTCATCGAAGCGCTCGGCCTCACTGTGCTGGCCGCCGTAGAGCTTGACCACCTGGTGGCCGAACACGATTTCGCTGGCGCGCTGGGTGACCGTGCCCATCGTGTCCTGGATTTTGCGGCTGAGACGGCGGAAGCGGCGGCTGACGAACGCGATGATGGTCGCGATGATGGGGCCGATCACCAGGGCCGCCAGGGTCAGGTATAGGCTGTGATAGAACATCAGCGCGAGGAAACCCAGGATATAGAGGCTGTCGCGGACCACGACGGTCACCGCGTTGGTGACTGCCTCGGCCACCTGCTCGACGTTGTAGGTCAGGCGCGATAGCATCTGGCCGCGCGACTGGCGATCGTAGTAGGCGGTTGGCAGCTTGAGGTATTTTTCGAACACGCGCCGGCGCAGGTCCCGGATCACCGAGCGCCCGGCAGCGGCCATGCAGTAATCGGCCACGAAGCTGCCCAGCCCGCGGCCGATGAAAATCGCCGCGATCCACAGCGGCAACCGGCGGATCACGTCCAGGTTCTTGTCCAGCAGTGCGTCGTCCAGCAGCGGCTGGGTCAGCGCGGCAAAGCCGGCGGTGCAGGCCGCATCGAGCGCCATCGCGAGCATCGCCAGCGCCACCAGCGGCCAATACGGAATCGCCTGGTTCAGCAAACGACGGTAGATTGGCCAGGCGCGCTCGAACGTGAGCGGGTTGAGCGGAGCTGGCGCGTTCCTGGGCACGGCGAACCGAAGCTGTTCAGTCGGGCTCGGCGGTCGGGGTGGTTGCAATCGAGAGGTTGACAAATCCAAGCTGGTTGACCGCGTCCATCGCGGTCACCACCGCCTGATGCGGGGTCTGGGCGTCGGCTCGGATGACCAGCGGCATGTCTCGATCGTCGCCGGCGGCGCGTTCGATTGCCAGTTTCAGGGTGCTCAAGCCGCGGTTGACGACCTCGTTGTTGTTGACGAAGAAACGTCCGTCCTCACTGATCGCAATCTCGAGCCGCTCCTGCTCCACCGCGGCGGCCTCCTCGGTAGCCTCGGGCAATTCGATCCGCAGCCGCGCCTGACGTTCGAAAGTCGTCGTGACCATGAAAAAAATCAGCAGCAGGAACACCACGTCGATCAGCGGCGCCAGGTTGATTTCCGGCTCTTCGCGCTGTGAATCCTGAAGGTTCATTTAGTGCGTTGCCTTGCTGAGCGCGACGAATGCCAAGCTATTTGCGGGGCGGGACACTAAGTCCTCCCGGCGACGCGTCGGGCCGCCCGGGTCGGGTGTCCGAGGTCGATGGTATCGATCAGCGCGATCGCCTGTTGCTCCATGTCGACCACCAGGCGCGCGACCAGGCCTTTGAAATAGCGGTAGAAAAAATACGCTGGGATGGCCACGAACAAGCCCGCCGCGGTCGTGATCAGCGCCTGCGAGATGCCGCCGGCGAGCTGGTTGGCATCGCCCACGCCGTGGATCAGGATCGAGGAAAACACCTTGATCATCCCGATCACGGTGCCCAGCAGGCCCAGCAACGGCGACACGCCGGCGATGGTGCCGAGCGAATTGAGATAGCGCTCCAGGTCGTGTACGACGTGGCGGCCGGTGTCCTCGACCGATTCCTTGATGATGTCGCGCGAGCGGGTCCGGTTGCGCAGCGCCGCGGCCAACACCCGGCCCAGCGGGGAGTTTTCGGCCAGGGCCTGGATGTGGCGTTCCTCGAGCTTGCGGCTCAGCGCCCAGGTCTGTACCTGTTCGCCCAGCTTCGGCGGAATCACGGTCTTGACCCGCAGCGTCCAGAATCGCTCCAGGATGATGCCCAGAGCCAGCGCAGAGCAGGCCAGTATCGGCAGCATCAGCCAGCCGCCCTGTCGAATGATTTCCAGCACGCGCGGTCTCCGCGGGCATTCAAAGGCCGCCATCATACTGATTTTTCAGTGGCCCGTCTGCGCCAGCGGGCACAGGCCCGGCTGCTGCCAGGGACGGCTGCCGCCGGCGCGCTCGGCGTGGACCGCGATCGGCTCCGGCCC
>JBFGYD010000127.1:0-6557 GCA_041587615.1 Lysobacterales bacterium | reverse complement strand
CGCGCTCGCCGCGCCGAAACGCCAATCCATACCGGCTCTATTGGGCGCCGGCAAGGCGACAACCAAAATTTCTTAACTACTCCGCGTAGCGGGAGCTACGCGGAGCGTTACTCGGAGACGTATTGACCCATTGCGGCCAGGCCGTTGCATTTGGAGCGGTGAGCCAGGATCTGCTGGGCCGCCTCGACGTTGGCGCTGGGGTTTTCGCCCCACTTCATCAGCGCCCCGTGCTGCAGCGCACGGCCGTAGGAGAACGACAGCGGCCACGGGTGCGGGCCCATCTTGTTCATCTCGTTCAAGTGCTCGGTGGCGACGATCTCGGTCTGCCCGCCCGACAGGAACACGACCCCGGCGGTCGCGGCCGGCACCGCGTTGTACAGACACTGCAGCGTGGCCTCGGCCACTTCGCCGACGTTCGCCTGTTTCTCGCATTTGTCGCCCGAGATCACCATGCTGGCCTTCAGCACGGTGCCCTCCAGCAGCACGCCGTGGTCGTAAAGGGCGGCAAACAAGGCCTTCAGCGTCGCCTCGGTCACTTCGTAGCTGGTGTCCAGATCATGGGCGCCGTTCATCAACACCTCGGGCTCGACGATCGGTACGATGTCGGCGGCCTGACACAGCGCCGCATAGCGCGCCAGCGCGTGGGCGTTCGAGTCGATGCAGGTCGTGGTCGGAATGCGATCGCCGATCGTGATCACCGCGCGCCACTTGGCGAAGCGCGCCCCCAGCTCGCCGTATTCGGCCAGCCGCCCGGCCAGCCCGTCGAGTCCCTCGGTGACTTTTTCGCCGGGATGGCCGGCCAGCGGGTGGGCGCCGGTGTCGACCTTGATCCCGGGAATGACGCCGGCCGCGTTCATGACCTCGACGAAGCTCTGCCCGTCGCGGGTCGACTGCCGCAGCGTTTCGTCGAACAGGATCGCGCCCGAGATGTGCTCGCCCAGGCCCGGCGTGGTCAACAGCATCTGGCGGTAGTCGCGGCGGTTGCCTTCGGTGCTTTCGAGCTTGATCAGGTCGAAACGCTTCTTGATCGTACCGCTGCTTTCGTCGATGGCCAGAATGCCGCGCCCCTCGGCGACCATCGCCTGGGCGGTTTCGGTTAGTTGTTCTACGTTCATGTTTCGTCGTCCTCCGGGGCGCTGGTGCAAACCCCACATTGTAGTGCAGTTGAGTGGGCTTCTTAAGTCATTGTCCGAGTAGCAGGCGCTCGAGCGCGGACACCTCGGTTACGATGGCGTCGGCGCCGGCCGCGCGCAATTCGGCCTCGGAGCCGTAGCCCCAGGTCACGCCTACCGCCGAGACATTGTTGTCAAGTGCGCCGGCGACGTCGTGCCGTCGGTCCCCGATCATGGCCGTCTGGGACGGCTCCAGGCCGGTGCCGGCGAGCAGCCCTGCGATCAGCTCCGCCTTGTCGGCGCCGCTGCCGTCCGCTCTGGCACCCCGAACGGCCTCAACGAGCTTGCCGAGCTCGAAGTGCTCGACGATTTGCCGCGCGTAGCGGGCCGGCTTGGACGTTACGACGAAGGCGCGGCCGCCGGCGGCCTTGATCCGACCCAGCAGCGCGTCGATCCCGTCAATCAACCGGTTTTCACGCCACCCTTGGTCGGCGTAGCGTTCCCGGTAGCGACCGATCGCGCGCTGGGCGAGACCTTCGTCGCCGTCGAACTGGCGCCGAAAGCTCTCGTTCAACGGCGGCCCGATCCAGTCCCGCAGCGCCTCGGGCGCCGGCGCCGGACGCCCGATGGCGGCAAACGCGTGCTCGATGCAGCGGATGATGCCGGGAGCCGAATCGGTCAGCGTTCCGTCGAGGTCGAACAGCACGCACGGCCAGTTCAATAAACCGCTAACCCCTTTCCTCCAGGATCTGCACCGCCGGCAGCTTCTTGCCTTCCAAAAACTCCAGAAACGCGCCGCCGCCGGTCGAGATATACGACACCTTGTCGGCCAGTCCGTACTTGTCGATCGCGGCCAGCGTGTCGCCGCCGCCGGCGATCGAAAACGCCGGACTCTCGGCCACCGCCTCGGCGATGACCCGGGTGCCGGCGGCGAAAGGATCCATCTCGAAGACGCCCATCGGCCCGTTCCAGACGATCGTCCCGGCCGCTTTCAGCATGCCCGCCAGGCGCCGCGCCGTCTCGGGTCCGATGTCGAGGATCATCTCTTCGTCAGCGACCTCGGCCACCGGTCTGACCTTGGCTTCGGCTTCGGCCGCGAGTTCGCCCGCGACAATCACGTCGACCGGCACCGGAATCTCACCGCCGGCAGCCCGGGCCGCGGCCATCAGGCGCGCCGCTTCGGGCACCAAATCGGGTTCGTGCAGCGACTTGCCGACCGGGTGGCCGGCCGCCGCAATGAAGGTGTTGGCAATGCCGCCACCCACGATCAACTGATCGACCCGGCGGCTGAGCGCATCCAGCACGGTGAGTTTGCCCGAGACCTTGGCCCCGCCGACGATCGCGACCAGCGGCCGCGCCGGCGCCTCCAGCGCCTTGCCAAGCGCTTCCAGTTCGGCCGCCAGCAGCGGTCCGGCGCAGGCCACCGGCGCAAACCGCGCCACCCCATGGGTCGACGCCTGGGCCCGGTGGGCGGTGCCGAAGGCGTCCATCACGAACACGTCGCACAGCGCCGCCATTCGCTTGGCTAGCGCGTCGTCGTTGGCCTTCTCGCCGCGGTTGAACCGCACGTTCTCGCACAAGACCACCTCGCCGGGCGCGACTTCGACCCCGTCCAGCCAATCGCGGACCAGTCGCACCGGCGCACCGAGCAGCTCGCTCAGGTGTTCGGCGACCGGCGCGAGGGATGCCGACTCGTCGAACTGCCCCTCGGTCGGCCGTCCGAGATGCGACAGGAGCAGCACCCGCGCGCCGGCGTCGCGCGCGGCGCGGATCGTCGGCAGCGCGGCTTGAATGCGCTGATCGTTGGCCACCCGGCCGCTGTCCAGCGGCACGTTCAGATCCTCGCGGATCAGGACCCGTTTGTCGCGCAGGTCCAGACCCTGCATGCGCTTGACGGGCATCGGTTCAGCGCGCCGCGATCAGTGCCTTGGTGGTGTCGAGCATGCGGCAGGAAAAACCCCATTCGTTGTCGTACCACGACAGCACTTTGACCAGCCGGCCCCCGATGACCTTGGTCAGGCCGGCGTCGAATACCGACGAGAAAGGGGAGTGGTTGAAGTCGACCGACACCAGCGGCAGGTCGTTGTAGCCGACGATCCCTTTCATATCTCCCTCGGCGGCGTCCTTCATGACCCGGTTGACCTGCTCTACGCTGGTGTCCTGCTTGGCGATGAAGCTCAAGTCCACCACGGATACGTTGATCGTGGGCACCCGCATCGAAAATCCGTCGAGCTTGCCGTTCAGCTCCGGCAGCACCAGGCCGACGGCGGCAGCGGCACCGGTCTTGGTCGGAATCTGCGACATCGTCGCCGAGCGAGCCCGGCGCAGGTCCTTGTGAAAGACGTCGGTCAGCACTTGGTCGTTGGTGTAGGCGTGGATCGTGGTCATCAGACCCGACTCCACGCCGATGGCCGCGTGCAGGGGTTTCACCAGCGGCGCCAGGCAGTTGGTGGTGCAAGAGGCGTTGGAAATGACCTCGTGGGCGGCCGTCAGCGTGTCGTGATTGACGCCGTAGACGATGGTCGCATCGATGTCGCCGCTGGCCGGCGCCGATAGGATCACCTTCTTGGCGCCCGCGGCCAGGTGCAGGGCGGCCTTGTCCCGGGTGCGAAACAGGCCGGTGCACTCGAACACGACCTCGACCCCCAGCTCGGCCCACGGCAGTTTGGCCGGATCCCGTTCGGCCAGCACCCGCAGCCGGTCGCCGTTGACGACCAGGTCGTCGCCTTCCACGACAACCGTGCCCGGAAACCGCCCGTGGGCGGTGTCATACTGGGTCAGGTGGGCGTTGGTCTGCGGATCGCCCAGATCGTTGATCGCGACCACGTCGAATTCGTCCTTGCGCCCCAATTCGTGGATCGCGCGCAGGATGTTGCGGCCGATGCGGCCGTAGCCGTTGATTCCTATTTTGATAGCCATCAGTGCTCCTAAGAAGGGTTTTCGGTTGCGAATTTTCGGTGCACGGCCTTGACGGTGGCGGTGATGTTTTCGACGCTGAAGCCGTACTCGGGAAACAGGTCGCTGGCTGGCGCCGAGGCGCCGAAACCCTCGACCCCGATCACCGCACCGTCCAAACCGACGTACTTGCGCCAATAGTCCGGCGAGGCCGCCTCCACCGCCACCCGCGCCCGGGCGTGACTCGGCAGCACCGACTCGCGGTATTCCAGCGGCTGGGACTCGAATGTGCCGGTCGAGGGCATCGACACGACCCGCACGCCAAGATCCTGGCCGTTGAGCTCGCGCGCGGCCTCCATCGCCAAGTCCACCTCCGATCCGGTCGCGATCAGGATCGCGTCCAGCGTCCCGGTTTGGGATTCGAGCAGTATGTAACCGCCTCGAGCGATCGCCGCGACCTGTTCGTCGTTGCGGTGCTGGTGCTTCAGACCCTGGCGCGACAGCACCAGCGCGGTCGGACCGCCGCTGCGCTCGATCGCCGCGCGCCACGCGACCGCGGTCTCGACCGCGTCGCACGGTCGCCACAGCTCCAGGTTGGGCAGCAGCCTCAAGCCCCCCAGATGCTCCACCGGCTGGTGGGTGGGTCCGTCCTCGCCCAGACCGATCGAGTCGTGGGTGTAGACCCAGATCGAACGGGTCGGAATCAGTGCCGACATTCGCAGCGCGTTGCGCGCGTAGTCGGAAAACACCAGGAACGTGCCGGCGTACGGGATGAAGCCGCCGTGCAGCGCCAGGCCGTTGCAGATCGCGGTCATAGCGAACTCGCGCACGCCGAAATAGATGTAGTTGCCGTCCGCCCCGCCGTCCAGCACGTCGACGCTGCCGCTCCAGTGCGTGTTGTTCGAGCCGGTCAGGTCGGCCGAGCCGCCGATCAGCTCCGGCAGCAGCGGACCGATCGCCTCCAGCGCCATGCCGGATGCCTTGCGGGTGGCCACTGCCGGACCCTCCACCTGCATCTTAGCCGCGTGTCCGCCCGCGGTCTCGTGCCAGTCCGCTGGCAGCTCGCCGGCCAGTCGGCGCTCGAACTCCGCCGCCAGGTCCGGATGGGCGTCGCGGTAGGCGGCCAGGCGTCCCTGCCAGTCGGTTTCGGCCTCGGCCCCGACCGTGCGCGCGTCCCAGCCCTGGTAAACCTCTTCGGGAATCTCGAACGGCGGATGCTGCCAGCCGAGCTGCATCCGCGCCGCGGCCACCTCGTCGGCCCCGAGCGGCGCGCCGTGGGTGTCCGCGGTGCCCTGCTTGTTCGGGGCGCCGCAGCCGATCACGGTGCGGCAGCAGATCAGGGTCGGCCGCGAGCGGTCCTCGCGGGCGGTCTCCAGCGCCGCCTTGATCGCCGGCGGGTCGTGGCCGTCGACGTTTTCGATCACGTGCCAGCCATAGGCGCGAAAGCGGGCCGGCGTGTCGTCGGTGAACCAGCCGCGGACTTCACCGTCGATCGAGATCCCATTGTCGTCATAGAGCAGGATCAGCTTGCCCAGCCCGAAGGTGCCGGCGAGCGAGCAAGCCTCGTGCGAGATGCCTTCCATCAGGCAGCCGTCGCCAGCCAGAACGTAGGTGTGATGGTCGACCAGCTCGTGTCCCGGTCGGTTGAAACGCTGCGCCAGCAGGCGTTCAGCCAGCGCCATGCCGACCGCGTTGGCGATCCCCTGCCCCAGCGGACCGGTGGTCGTTTCGACCCCGGGCGTGTCGGCCGCCTCCGGATGACCGGCGGTCTTCGAGTGAAGCTGCCTGAAGTTCTTGAGCTCCTCCAACGGCAGCGCGTAGCCGCTCAAATGCAGCACCGAATACAGCAGCATCGAGCCGTGCCCGTTGGACAGCACGACCCGATCGCGGTCCGGCCAGTCCGGATTGGTCGGATTGTGCTTTAGAAAGTCGTTCCACAGCACCTCGGCGATGTCGGCCATGCCCATCGGCATCCCGGGATGACCGCTGTTGGCCGCCTGGACGGCATCCATGCTGAGCGCGCGAACCGCATCAGCGAGTTGCTTTCGATCGGGCATCTCGATGGGTCCCCTTAGGGCCTGTTAGGACTATGTTTGTGATCGGGGGTGGAGCCCCGAATCAAGCGCGCAATTCTCGCCTAAGCACGGGACCGGATCAAGTCACCGGGCCTTGCCCAACCTTTGCGCCGCGGCGTCCCAGCGCCAGTCGTTGTCGGGACCGAGCTTGACCCCGCCGATCCATCGTTCGGCCGGGTTTTCGGCCCAGAAGTCGGCCTCGCAGGCCAGCACCGCGCGGCCGAAGTCGGTGATCTCGAGAATCTGGTCGCGAAACTCGTCGGCGCGAGGATCAACCGCCGGCGGACGCACGAAGCGACGATCGTCGAGCACTCGCAGCGCCGCCTTGCGGGTGCTGGCCAGCGCTTCGACTTCGAGCCAGAACGACCAGTCGCCCATGAACGGGCGCGCCTCCAGCGCCTGGCAGGCCGAGAACAACTCGCCGGGCGCGCAGCGGGCGGCAGCCAGGACCTGAAGGATCTGCGATTGGGTTCGG
>JBFGYD010000126.1:0-6559 GCA_041587615.1 Lysobacterales bacterium | reverse complement strand
GGCTCCCATGGCTGATGGGCGCGCTGGCGTGCGCAGGTGCACGGACCAACCAGATATTTTTTAACTACTCTTGGCCGCAGGCCAAGAGAAGCGCGCGATTTTAGCTCTACCCGCGAAAAACCTACGCCGCTATGAGGCCCATGCGCTCCAGCTTGAGCAGGATCTGCTGGACCGCTTCCTCGGGCGCGCTGGCGGTGGTGTCGAGGCGCATCTCCGGGTTTTCGGGTTCTTCGTACGGATCGCTGATGCCGGTGAATTCCTTGATCTTGCCGGCCCGGGCCAGCGCATACAGGCCCTTGCGGTCGCGCGTCTCGCAGACTTCGAGCGGGGTTGAGACGTGAATCTCGATGAAGCCGCCGAGCGGTTCGATCATGTCGCGAACTTCGCGCCGAGTGCTGCGATACGGCGCGATCGGCGCGCACAGGGCTACGCCGCCGTTCTTGGTGATCTCGCTGGCGACGAAACCGATGCGCAGCACGTTGATGTTTCGGTGCTCCTTGGAGAAGCCCAGCTCGCTCGACAGGTGCTTGCGCACGATGTCACCGTCGAGTAGCGAGACCGGGCGCCCGCCGCGCTCCATCAGCCGGATCATCAGGGCGTTGGCCAGGGTCGACTTCCCGGCCCCCGAGAGGCCGGTAAAAAACACCGTGAAGCCCTGTTTGTGGCGCGGCGGATGGCTGCGGCGCAGCTCCTGAGCAACCTCCGGGTAGGTGAACCACTCGGGGATTTCGAGTCCCTCGCGCAGGCGCCGGCGAAGCTCCGTGCCCGAGATGTTCAGCACCGTTTCGTCCTTGCCCACGCGGTCCGCGGCGACATACTGGGCTCGGTCCTGGACGTAGACCATCGCCTGAAACGGCACCATTTCGACGCCGATTTCGTCCTGGTAGCGGGCCAGCATGTCCTGCGCGTCGTACGGGCCGTAGAAATCGGCACCGTTGCGATCCTTGCCCGGGCCGGCGTGGTCGCGCCCGACGATCAAGTGGGTGCAGCCGAAATTCTTGCGAATGAGCGCGTGCCACAGAGCTTCGCGCGGCCCGCCCATGCGCATCGCCAGGTTCAACAGACTCAGCTCGGTGGTCTGCTCCGGAAAACGCTTCAGGATCCGTTCGTAGCAGCGCACGCGCGTCATGTGGTCGATGTCGCCGGGCTTGGTCAACCCAACGACCGGGTGGATCAACAGGTTCGCCTCGGCCTGCTGGGCGGCTGAGAAGGTCAGCTCCTGATGCGCGCGGTGCATCGGATTGCGGGTCTGGAAAGCCACGATCCGGCGCCAGCCGAGCCGTTCGAACAGATCGCGAAGCTGCTGTGGGGTTTGCCGCAGGTGGCGGAAATCGTAATGCACCGGCGGCTGAATGCCACGGATGCGGCCGCCAACGTAAACCGGGCGGCTTCGATTCATCAAAAAATCCACGCCCGGATGGGTCGTATCCTCGGTACCGAACACCGCGAGCGCCTCGGCGCGTCGGTCCGGCTCCCAGAGCTCGTCCACCTCGAGCACGGCCAACGCCACACCCTCGGGATCTCTGAGGGTCAGCCGACGCTCATTGTCCAGTCGCTCGGCCAGTTCCGGTGCCACATCCAGAGTCACCGGGATTGGCCACACCGCACCGTCGGCCAGGCGAAGTTCGTCGCACACGGCGCGATAGTCGCGCTCGCCCATGAACCCGGTAAGCGGGGAAAAGGAACCGTCCATTAGCAGCTCCAGATCGCACAACTGGCGCAGGCTCAGGTCGTGGGACGGGTAATGGGAGGCCTCTTCCTTGAGCGCATCGCGTTGGTCCGGCTCAATCAGCAGGTCTTTCAGTTCCCCGCCATGGGGCTCGATCAGTTTCATTGTGAATTCCCGGCGAAAAAAGCGGTCTATGGTAGCGGCGCATCGATCATCGCAGAACCCCAACCGACGAAATCGGTGACCCGCGCGTTTGATCTCGACGCCACGGCAGGCAAGAATAGCCGACTTTTTGTCAATATCTGGAGAATCTCATGTCACTATCGTTGATGGGCCGCGCGGCGGCAATCGTGCTGCTCGGGGGCGCGCTCAACGTCGGCGCTCAGGAAATCGAGGGCGAAACCGCGGAAATCAGCTACAAGATGGGCTACGACATCGGCCAGCGCATGAAGGAACTCGGGGTGCCCGATTTTGACGCCGCGGCGTTCCAGCAGGGCACGGTCGACGCGCTCGAGGGCAAAGATAATGCCCTTTCGGAGGAGCAATCGCAGAACGCAATGGCCGCGCTCGGCCGTTATCAACAAGAGGCGATGGAACGGCGTCGCACGGAGCTGGCGCGACAGTCGGAGGAAAACCTCAAGGCGGGCGAGGAATACCTGGCCGAGAACGCGCAACGTGAGGAGGTCGCCACCACCGAGTCCGGGCTGCAGTACGAAGTGCTGGAATTGGGTGATGGGGCCAAGCCTGAGGCAGCAAACACGGTCAAGGTGCACTATCGGGGCACGCTGCTGGACGGTACCGAATTCGACAGCTCGTACGCTCGCGGCGAACCCGCCACGTTTCCGCTGAACCGGGTCATCTCCGGCTGGACCGAGGGGCTCCAGTTGATGCCGGTCGGCAGCAAGTTCAAATTCCACATCCCCTCGGACCTGGCCTACGGTGGGCGCAGCCAGGGGGCCATCGGACCCAATTCGACGCTGGTGTTCGAGGTGGAGCTGATCGAGATCATCGAGGACGCACCCTAAGGCTACCGACTGAGTTTCAGGGAGCGGTCGGCGTCTCGATGAGGCCGGCCGCGTCCAGTTCCCCAAGCAGGGCGGCCAGATCGGCGCTGATTTCCGCCGCCGGCGCCGCATAGCGGCGAGTCAACGTGGCCACCACCCGTTCGACGTCGCCGCCGTGCTCGAGCCACAGCTCCAGCATGTCGGCACCGCTCTGGTTCAGTTCGTAATACTGGCCGGTCCCGGCATTGAGCACGACGATCGCATCACCCAGGCGCTGCAGCATGACCCGGTCCCTCAGCCGGCCGTAAGTGCTCTCGCTCACGGTGGTGGTCGGTCAGGCGCGGCCAGCGGTGGAAAGACCGCGGCGATCGTCGTTGAGTCGTTGAGGACGCGGCCGTGCATCTCTACCCAGGCGTGGGCCTTCAGCCCCGGCCCGTCGCGCGCTGCGCCCAGCCGCATCACCGCGGGCAGCCTGCGGCGCCGCAGCGCGCGGCACAGCGCCAGGCTGCGGCTCAGGCAGGTCGACCAGGGCAGGATCGCGGTGCGGGCATAACTTCTGACCAGACGCTCGGGGTGGCCGTCATCGGCGGCGCCGCTTGGCGGCGCGACGAGACAGCTGCCGCAGGCGGCGGCAAATCCGCGCGAGCGTAGCGTCAGCGCGGCCCGCGAGACTCCGAACATCGCCGCCGCCAGGCTCGTCAGCGAGGCCATAGTTTTCGAATTCGATCGACCATCATCGGAAGATTGCTCAATTGCGGCGCATAGCGCAAGCGCCACCACTGCGCTCTCGAGATCAGCTCGCGACCGAAACGAAAGTGCCGCTCGAGCAATTCGGCGTCGAACAGCCGCGCGGCCACCGTATGGGTCGCCGCGGCAAGCAGCGCTTCAGGAGCGGCCAGCGGCTCCAGCTCCAAGTCGCCTCCGTTCGGCGTCAGCTCCACCACCGTGGCCAGGCGGTCGGGAAGGTCGGCGCCGCGGGGGCCGCCCCAGTCCGGCCACTTCGGCTGCGGATAAGCGCCCGGAACTACGATGTCCTCGCCTTCGAGCCGCACGGCCACCGCGTCGTCGGCCAGCAGCGCCGCCCCGGCCGCCCGCGCCAGTTCCGCCGCCAGCGTGGACTTTCCGGCGCCGCTGCGCCCGACCAGCGCAACGACCCCGTTGGCCGTTTGCACCGCGCTGGCGTGGAGCAGAAAGACGCCACCGTGCGCCAGCAGCAGCGCGAGGCACGGCCCGCACAGCGCCTGTTCGACCGCCTCCGGTTCGGGGAAGGGCGGTAGCAGGCGGATGGCGCCGCCGTCTAAGTCCAGCCGATATCGGCCCAGCCCCTGGATCGTCAGCGTCGCCACCGGGCCGGTCCGCTCGCATTGGAGTTCACGGTCGAGGCCGCCGACAAAGGCGATTCCCGAGAATGTTTTTCGTGCCGGCGCGCTGGGATCAGGGAACTCGCGGTCGTCACGGGCCGCCTCTGCGCGGGTCAGATAGGCGGCCAGACGGGGGAGTTCAAGGGCCGAGTGCAAAATCCGACCGGCAATTCGGTACGCGTGCTGCGGCGCCTCGCGACCGCCCTCGAAGTCAAGCCTCAAACGATCGTGGACGGCCGGATTCAGGGGCGGCGAATGCTGGGGTTACCGCTCTCGCCGACCCCCGGGGTCGGGCCCATCGTAATGTCGCGGACGTCCCCGCGGTGGATCAGCTCCGGCTTGCGGTAGGGTTTTTTCGATCCATCCGCGCGCGCGGGCTCCGGGCGTCGCTTTTTCGGCTGCTCATGCATTTCGAGGTTTTAGCCAATGCCCGCTTGGCTGTCAACGTTTATCCCGCAATCGAGCTGGCGGCACCCCAGCGAAAAGGCCGCGCAGGACCAAAGCACAAACAGCGACAGGTCGTTCCAATTCCCGCTCAGCAGTCGATGCGTCAACCAGTCGGCGTCTACGAACCGGCGCCAGTGGCGATCGCCGGCCAGCAGGTCCTCGAGTCGCTGCCGCCCGGCACCGAGCACGCCGTGACGAAATATCGCCTCGAGGCTGGTCTTTCCACGCCGTTGCACGATCTCCTCGGGCAGGCGATCGACGAGTGCGTGCCGCATCAGCGCCTTGCTCAAGCCCCGATCTGGATCGTAGAGGTAATGGGCGGGCAGGCTGAGGGCGAATTCCAGCAGCCGGCGATCGCGAAACGGCGTGCGCATCTCCACGCCCCAGCGCAGCCCCTGCAGGTAGCCGAGATGAGCCATCCGTGCGGTGAAGTTGTTGAGGCAGCCCTCGACCCGGTCGATCTCCCGGATCGGTCCGAGATAGGCGTGCTCGCGCGCGCCCCGACCGAGCAGTTCATTGGCCCGCTCGGTCAGCCACGGTCGTGCGCGCCGGCGCCCGCGAGTGATTCCAACCAGGGGCATGATCCGGCGCAGCGGCGGATCGGTGCGCAGGCCGAGCAGCCCGTGGCGCACGAGCCGACGGCCCAGGTGCTCGAGGGCTCCAAGCCAGTGCCCGGTCGTGAACAGGTCCTTCAGCCAATACGGATGTGCGCCGTACAGGTTGTCGCCGAAATCGCCGGTCAGCATGACCCGGCAGCCGTCCTCGGTTGCCGCCCGGGCCAGTTCGAATCGCATTGCTCGGTAGGCGTCCACGCTTGGCTCGTGGGTCAGCCAGGGGGGGTCGAAAAATCGGGCCGACAGCGGCCAGTGGCGATCGCAATCAACGGCGGTCAGCGGAGCGCCGGTCCCGGCCGCCAGGGCTCGGGCAAAACCGGTCTCGTCGCAGTCCGGAAAGCTAGGCGTGTGGTAGGTGTACAGGCGAACTGCGGCGCCCTCCGGGACCACCGCGGCGACCGCCGGTGAATCCATCCCGCCGCTGACCGCGATCGCGGTGGGTCCGCTCGGGTCGATCCGGACTCGGACCGCTTGTTCCAGCAGCCGGGTCAACTCCTCCGCCGCTTCATCGAGACCCAGCTTCCGAACCGCGGAACGATAGCGGAAGCTCCAGTAGCGCGCGAGCCGTGGGGCGCGTCCCGGTGCCAGGGCCACGCGGTGGGCGGGGGGCAGTTCGGCGATGCCGGCAAAGCAGGTGCTGCCGGGGGCCGGGTCTTCGATCGCGAAAAATTCCGTGATGCGCTTGGGGTCGAGTTCGAGTGCGGCGCCAGAGTCGGGCCACAGCGCCGGCTCTTCGGTGGCGACCCACCAGCCGTCGGCAGCGGCGCGATAGAAGACGCTGCGGTCGCCGAGCGGATCGCGAAGCAAGTGGAGTTCTGGCTTCTCAAGATCCGCGATCATGACCACGAACGAACCGACCAGCGCGGTCAGCGACTCGACGTGCCCGCTCAGCCATTGCGTTAGCACCCACAGCGTTGGATCGGAGCGGGCGCGGCCGGAAAGCTCGGCGAGGTTGTCGATGCGGCCGTGCAGCAGCGCCAGATAGCGCTCGTTGCCCGCGCTGGCAAACGGGTGAAATGGGCTTGGCGCGGGAATCCAAGGATGCTCCAAAGCCGCGGCGAAGAACCCGGGATGGGTCTCGACACACATCCGTTGTCCGGCTGTGAGGCGCAACCGTTCGAGCCTGGTCGTCAGAGCCTCGGCGTCGATCGAGGGCCCGATGCCGGCGACGAACCCGCCTGTTGCATCAGTTTCGCTGGAAATCGTCAATTTACGGGGCCCACTTGGCTGGGCCGGCGGGCCAGACCACCGCTCGCCGTCACGATCCGAGATTCTTGCGCAGTCCGTCCCACCAGCGCCGCAGATACCTGAAGCGGAGGCGATCGGGATAGCGGCGGCTCATGTATGAGCGCGGTGGAAACAGAAGCTGGCGCAGGTACCGAAACCGGTCGTTCCAGCGGTCGAGCGTCATCAGGTCCTGCCACGCATCGGGAGAACGTCCCAGCAGCCGTGCGCTAAGATCGG
>JBFGYD010000125.1:0-6563 GCA_041587615.1 Lysobacterales bacterium | reverse complement strand
CCGCCAATGCCGGCATCGGTCCGCCGCTGGTCAAGCCCAAGGGCATCGACGACGTCCCGATCCTGACGGTAACGCTGTGGACCGAGGACGATCAGCGCGCCACTCATGAACTGCTGCAGGTCGCGCACGCGCTGGAGGCCGAATTGAAGCGGGTGCCAGGGACCCGCGACGTGTACAGCATCGGGGGCGCGCAGGACATCGTCCAGGTCGAACTGGACCCACAGCGGATCGCGGGCTTCGGTCTGACCTTGGACGACCTGCGCTACGCGCTGGCCGCCGGCAACGTGGTGCGGCATGCGGGCGCGCTGACCGCCGATAACACCGAATGGCCGGTCCAGGCCGGTTCGTTCCTGGCCGGTAGTGAGGACGTCGCCAGACTGGTAGTGGGCTTGTTCGACGGCCGGCCGGTTTATCTCGAGGACGTCGCCGCCATCACCGCCGGGCCGGATCAGCCGGAGCAGTACAGTTGGTTCGCGACCGGTCCGGCCGCGCGTGAGGTCGGCCTCGATCCGGTCGCCAACGCACCGGCGGTGACCGTCGCGATTGCCAAGAAGCCGGGCACCAACGCCACCCGCATCGCCGATCAGGTGATCGCACGACTGGCCCAGCTCGAGCAGACCCACATCCCCGAGGGCGTCGCGCTGAGCGTTACCCGCAACTACGGTCAGACCGCCGCCGACAAGGCCTCGAAACTGATCCAAAAGCTAGCCTTCGCCACCCTGTCGGTGGTGATTCTGGTTCTGTTCGCGCTGGGTTGGCGTGAGGCGGCGATCGTCGGCACGGCGGTGGTCGTGACCCTGGCGCTGACCCTGTTTGCGTCCTGGGCCTGGGGCTTCACGATCAACCGGGTGTCGCTGTTCGCGTTGATCTTCGCCATCGGCATCTTGGTCGACGATGCGATCGTCGTGGTCGAGAACATCCACCGCCACCGTGCCCTGAAACCGGGTCCGCTCGGCGCACTGATACCGGGCGCGGTCGACGAGGTCGGGGGCCCGACCATCCTCGCAACCTTCACCGTCATCGCAGCGCTGCTGCCGATGGCTTTCGTGACCGGCCTGATGGGGCCTTACATGAGCCCGATTCCGATCAACGCCTCAACCGGTATGCTGATTTCGCTCGCGATCGCGCTGGTGTTGACGCCGTGGATGAGCCACCGTTTCCTGGGCGGCGCGACGTCGCACCCCGGCCAAAGCGGTCAGGAGTCGTGGCTCGATCAATGGTCCCGGCGGTTGATGCATCCGTTTCTCGACGGCGCCGCGGGGCGCAGGCCGCGTCGCTGGCTGTACCTGGGACTGATCGCCGCGATCCTGATGGCGGTCGGCACGGTGTTGCTTCAGGTGGTGGTGCTGAAGATGCTGCCGTTCGACAACAAGTCCGAGTTCCAGGTCGTCGTCGACCTGCCCGAAGGGACCACCGTCGAGATGACCGCCGCGGTGCTGGACGAACTCGCCCAGGTCATCGAGACCGTGCCCGAGGTGACCGACTATCAGGCCTACGCCGGCACCGCCGCCCCGATCAATTTCAACGGCCTGGTACGCCAGTATTACCTGCGCGCGGGCGGCAACGTCGGCGACCTGCAGGTGAACCTGATCGACAAGCACCAACGCGACCGCTCCAGCCACGAAATCGCGCGCGCCGTGCGACCGACGCTGGCCGCGGTCGGGGCGCGCCACTCGGCGTCGGTCAAGGTGGTCGAGGTCCCGCCCGGACCGCCCGTTCAGGCGCCGCTGGTTGGCGAGCTGTATGGCCCCGACTACGAAGAGCAGAAACGACTCGGCCGGGTCATCGAGGGCCTGTTCGCGAGCACGCCCGACATCGTCGACGTGGACTCCAGCGTGGAAACCGACGCCGAGCGCCTGGTCATCGTGGTGGACCGGCAGCGCGCGGCGCTGCTCGGCGTGCCCCAGCAGCGGGTCAGCGATGCGATCGCCATGGCGCTGGCTGGCGAAGACGTGACCTACATCCATCAGGGCACCGAAAAGTACCCGATCCCGGTCCGGCTCGAGGTGCCGGTGGCGGCCAAAGCCGACCTGGCCGGGCTGCTGGCGCTGGAGGTGCGCAGCCGGACCGGGCAACGGGTGCCGATCGGCGAGATCGCGAGCGCGCGCCGGGTAACGTGGGACGATGCGGTCTATCACAAGGACCTGCTGCCGGTGGTCTTCATCACCGGCGACATGGCGGGCGCTCTGGACAGCCCGCTGTACGGCATGTTCGACCTGTCCGAGCGGATCGAGGAACTCGGAACCCGCGATCACCGGGTCGAACAGCGCTACATCAGCCAACCCGACAATCCCTATTATTTTTCGC
Organism: Lysobacterales bacterium; assembly: GCA_041587615.1. Taxonomy (GTDB): domain Bacteria; phylum Pseudomonadota; class Gammaproteobacteria; order Xanthomonadales; family SZUA-38; genus JBFGYD01. The sequence continues at coordinate 4,256 of JBFGYD010000125.1, read as the reverse complement.
TCAAGTGGGATGGCGAGTGGCAGATCACCTACGAGACGTTCCGCGACATGGGGATCGCGTACTCGGTGGGCCTGCTGCTGATCTACCTGCTGGTCGTGGCTCAGTTCCGCTCGTACCTGGTACCGCTGATCATCATGGCGCCGATCCCGCTGACCGTGATCGGCGTGATGCCCGGACACGCGCTGCTCGGCGCCCATTTCACCGCCACCTCGATGATCGGGATGATCGCGCTGGCCGGCATCATCGTGCGCAATTCGATTCTGCTGGTCGATTTCATCAGCCACGAACAGCGCGCCGGGCGCTCGCTGGAAGACGCCGTGGTCCGGGCCGCGGCGGTGCGCGCCAAGCCCATCGTGCTGACCGCGCTGGCGGCGATGATGGGTGCGTTCTTCATTCTCGACGACCCGATCTTCAACGGCCTGGCGATCTCGCTGATCTTTGGGATTTTCGTCTCCACCGTGCTGACCCTTCTCGTCATCCCGGTGCTCTATTACGGCATCTGCTACCGTCACGTCGATCGCGCCTGATGCGCGCGTGAATTCCGATACGGGTCACATTTCGCCGATCGGCGGTTGGTGATAATCCGGGCGGTGATGTTTGCGCAACGCGCCTTGATGGTCGCCTGGACCGCCGCGGTGACGGTCGCCGCCTACGGCCACGGCGGCGTTCCCCCAGCCACCGTCGCAAACTATCCGGCCGGCCTGATAGACCCACCCCGTCCCACTCGTAGTCCGGTATGCGATTCCGCCGGCGCCAACGGCCCTTGCGGGCTCACCTCATCGTGTCTGCTTGAGGAACCGGCGCAAGCGCTGGGCTCTGGACAAAACCGTTACTCCCCAGGGCAGACCTTCGAAATTCCGTGGCTGATTTCGGTGGTTCACGGCAACGGCAACGCGTTCGAGGTCACGCTGCGGCACCCCGCCTCCGGTCGCCAGGACGTGCTGCTGACCAACTTCCCCCAGGGCGACAACCGCCAGCAGGGCGAGATCATCTCGCTGAGCCCGATCCTAGTCCCGGGCGACTTCCCGGATGGGCCGGCCGTGATCGAGGCCTATGTCGATGTTGGCGCCGACAACTACTACGACTGCGTCGATGTCCAGATCGAGAGCATCGTCGAGATCGTTTTTTTCGACGGCTTCGAGGCCAGCACCGAGTAGAACTCAAGTAGCGGCGGCGATGATCGCGAGTAATGACGCGACCACGACGGTGGTCACCACGGCCCGCGTCCGATAGTAATGACCGGTGATCAGTCCGGACTTCAAAAGGCGCAGATCGATCAGCAGCAGACCGAGGAACGCCAGAATCATCACCCCGAGAGCGATTGCCGGGCTCGTGATTAGAAACGCGATCCACACGGCCACGGTTATGGCGTTGCTGGCGATCATCAGTCCTCGCGGTGCTTTGTCTCCGCGGTAAATGCAGGTCCCCCAATGCACGCCGGCCAGAAACGACACGATGGCCAGGCCGTAGGCCGCGGCAATGCGATCGAAGCTGCCGAACGGATCGATCGTTGCCAGCCCGGCGTGCGGCATCAGCGCGCAGGCAACGAACGGCAGCGCGCCGGCACCGGCAAGAAGTACATACGCCCTGGTTTTCTGCATCAATCTCCCGTCAGGTAACCCGTCAGCGCGCCCGCCATCGGGGCGCCTGAGGAAAGTCGCAGTGGTCCACCGTATCATCGGGATCCAAGAAAAAACTATCCACTGACAGGTTCGTCATCAAAACATCACTGCAGGCCACGGTAACCAAACGGGCGGTTGCGGCGTCAAAGACTTGAGTTGTCGTAGGATTTCCGGCTCCATGCAAGCGTCCGCGCTGATCATCGGTTTGATCATGGCCGCCGCCGTGGCGGGGCACGCCCACGGCAGCGAGATCCCCGAGATTCCGTATGTCGACGCCGTCTTCGACATCGACGGCCAGCTCGCCGAGCCGGCCTGGCAGCGCGCGCTGGTAATCGACCTGGCGGTTGAGACAAGGCCGGCGGAGAATGGTCCGGCGCCGGTGCGAACCGAAGCCCTGCTGCTGGACAACGGTCGCTCCCTGGTGGTTGCTTTTCGGGCCTCCGATCCCGACCCGAAGAAGATCCGCGCCTATTTTCGCGACCGGGATTCGGCCTACCAGGACGATTTCGTCGGCGTGGTGCTCGATACCTTCAACGACGAGCGCCGGGCACTGGAGTTTTTCGCCAACCCGCTCGGCGCGCAAATGGATCTGATCCAGGACGACGTCAACGAATCCGAGGACGATTCCTGGGACGCGATCTGGGACTCGGCCGGCCGCCTTTCCGACGAGGGCTACGTGGTCGAGATGGAGATCCCGTACACCTCACTGCAGATACCCCCGATCCGGGGCCAGCAGACCTGGGGCATCGACCTGCTGCGATTCTACCCGCGCGATCAGCGCTATCGGCTGTCCAACAACCGCCAGGATCGCAACGTCAGTTGCTACCTGTGCCAGTTGTCGAAATTTCGCGGTTTCGAGCGCGCCGAGCCGGGACGCGACCTGGAAATCACTCCGACCCTGACCGCCGACTTCAGTGAAAGCCGGGACGAATTGACCGATCGTGAACTCGTCGGCGGCGACATCGAGGCCGAACTCGGCCTGGACGTCAGTTGGGGGGTGACCCCGAACGTGACGGTCAACGGCACCCTGAATCCGGATTTCTCGCAGGTCGAGGCCGACGCCGCGCAGCTCGACGTCAACACGACGTTCGCGCTGTTCTTTCCGGAAAAACGCCCGTTTTTTCTGGAGGGCGCGGATTTTTTTCAGACCCCGATCGACGCGGTCTATACTCGCAACGTGGCCGACCCCGATTACGGGCTCAGGGTCATCGGCAAGCGAGGTCGCAACGCGTTCGGGGTGTTCGTCGCTCAGGACACGCTGACCAATATTCTGCTGCCCGGATCGCTCGGCTCGGACTTCGTGTCGCTCGATTTCGACAGCCTGGACGCCGCGCTACGCTTTCGCCGCGACATCGGTCGAAACTCATCCCTGGGCGTGCTCGCCACCGTGCGCGACGGTGACGGCTATCACAACACCGTGGCCGGTTTCGACGGCCAGCTCCGGTTTTCTGACTCCGACACTCTTAGCTTCCAGTATCTGGGCTCGGACACGCGAAATCCGGATAGCGTCGTCACCGATTTCGACCTGCCGCGCGATCTGTCCGGCGGCGCTTTCGAGGCGTCCTACGAGCACAGCGAGCGCAACTGGTTCGCGTACCTGAACTACGAGGACTTCGACGAGGAGTTCCGTGCCGATCTGGGCTTCGTCAGGCAGAACGATTACGAGGAAATGGAAGTTGGATTGGGCCGGCGTTGGTGGGGCGAACCCGAGGACTGGTGGACCCGAATCCAGCTCAACGGCGAGTGGGACATCACCCACGACCAGTCCGGCCGAGTGCTGGAGCGCGAACTCGAGGCTGAACTGTCCGTGCAGGGCCCGCTGCAGTCTTACCTGGAAGTCGGCGGCGGGAAGCGCGAGCGATTCTGGGACGGGTTCCTGTTCGATGAGAATTTCTATTACTTCTACGGCGAATTCCAGCCCGCCGGCGGCGTGTTCGCCGGCTTGTTCCTGCGCGCCGGCGACCAGATCGATTTCGCCAACACCCGGCTCGGCGAGTTCACCCAGATCAACCCGGACGTGAGATTCAACCTCGGTCGCCACCTGCGGTTCGAACTCGACCACAACTACCAGCGCCTCGAGCGCGACGGCGGCACCGTGTTTACCGCGAATCAGAGCGACCTGCGCATCACCTATCAGTTCGACCTGAAACAGCGCTTGAAGCTGACGCTCCAGTACACCGACGTGGAACGGGACCCGGCCCTGTACCGCGACCCGGTCGATCGCGAGACGACCGAATTCGGGACCCAGTTGATCTATTCGTACAAGGTCAATCCGCGCACCGTGCTGTTTGCCGGTTACTCCGACTTGAGCCTGGAAACCGACGCGGTGGACGCGCTGGTCACGACCAACCGGACCCTGTTCCTGAAGCTGGGCTACGCCTGGGAGCCGCGGTTCTAGCCTGGATAGTGCACGAGTTCCACTCGAAGTTGCTCATATACTGAGTGAGATCAATGTGCTACGTGAGTTTCCCAGCGATTGGAGAAGTCGCAAACTGCCACACGGGCGACGGCACCACGAGGCTACTTCTTTGCGCGACGGCCGTTCTCGCAAGGCTTCATTCGGCTTCGCCGAAAACCGCCATGCTCGCCTTGGCCTGCTTGCGGCAAAACCGTAACCTGGCTTGTGCCTGCCCT
>JBFGYD010000124.1:0-6564 GCA_041587615.1 Lysobacterales bacterium | reverse complement strand
CGCGCCCGAGGTGGTTGCCGCCTACGAGCGAGCGCGGATGCTGTGCGACCGACTCGGCGATACGGTGGATACGTTTCCGATCCTGAGCGGGCTGGCCAGTTATTACCTGGTGCGCGCAGAGCACCGGAGCTCGCAACGTATTGCCGAGCAGTGCCTGGAGGCAGCTGCCGGTTCCGCGCGGCCGGAATACCGGATCGACGCCGAGCGCATCCACGGCTATACGCAGTTTTTTCTCGGGCGATTTGAAAGCGCGCGGGCGAGCCTGGAGCGCTGCCTCGAAATCTATGAACGACATCGAGGGGAGGCGCTGGTTTTCGCTTCCGTCGAGCACCCGGTCGCAGCGGCATTGGCCTTGCTGCCCATGGTGTTGTGGTTTCTCGGACGCACTTCGGAGGCACTCGCTCGAGAGGCCGAGGGCAAGGCCCTGGCCGACGGGCTCGGCCATCCTTACAACGTGGCTTTCGTTTCCACCTGGTACGCGGCGCTGCGCCAACTCAACGGCGAATTCGAAGCCTCGGTCAAGCATGCCGAGCGAGCGGTCGAGCTATCGGGCTCGCACGGGTTCCAGTGGCTCGCGCCGGCCGCGCTGCACATGGCCCTGGGCCAGGCGGCGCTGGGGGAACGGGCCAACGGGCTGGCGCTGTTTCAGGAAACGCTACCGAAATTCAAGGCGGCCGGCGCCGACGCCTTCATTTCCTATTACCTCTCAGGGCTGGCGAGGATACAGGCGGCGGAAGACAATCATGGCGACGCCCGGGCGACGGTTGAGGCGGCGCTGGAACACGCCGATTCGCACAGCGAACTGTTCTACCAGGCATCGTTGTATCAGCTCCGCGGTGAGCTCTCGAACGCGGACCCGTCGTTGCGCTCGCAGGCGGATTTCGAGCGCGCCATCGCCATCGCCCGCGAGCAGGGGGCGCTCGCGGTGGAGCTTCGCGCCGAACTCTCGCTGCACCGGCTGCGGCAGCAGCGGGGAGAGAAAGAGAACTCGACCGATCGGCTCCGAGTTCTGTGCCAGAGCTGCGACCCGCAGGCGGACGCAAAGATCCTCGGCGAACTGAGCCAGGTCGGGGTTAGCCCGCATCCTGCGTGAAGCCCACGCGATCGATCATCGGGGCTGGTCCAGGTCCTCGCGCTCGACCCCGTCGCATTCGAGGACGAAATCGGCGCCGTACGCCCCCGCCGGCGTGGCGAAGCCTGGCTTGATCTGGCCGGCGAGCACCCGCTGGGCCACGGCCAGGGCCGCGTCGGCGGTGAATCGATAGCCGTCCGGGGTCGACAGTCGGCAACGCCATAGCCGCCGCCAGCGATCCTCCACCTCGACCACGATGACCCGTCGCACGCCCACGCGTGCGCTCCACCCCGGCGGTCGCGGCATCAGGCGGGTCTGCAGCTTGAGCCAACGCTGCATGATCGGCGTGCGCAGCAGCGGTGCCATCGCGGCTCCGGTTTGATAGACCCATTCCTCGAGGGCGCTGGCCTCGGTAAAGGCCGTCACGTTGGGGACACCGGTCGTGATCGACGCGGTGAACACGTCCGGCCAGCTCATCGCGGTACAGTCGACCAAACCGTCGCCGAAGTCGAATCCGTGGTGCAAACGACCTACCGGCACGGCTCGGATCCGACCGCGATCCCGAATCCGGACACCGCTGTTGATCATCTCCACCATCGTCGCGGCGGAACCGCGAGAGATCAGGTCCCCGCGAGACAGGCCGATGCGCAGGAACTGAGCATCGGTCGCACGCGCCACCGCATGCGCCGCCAGACAGTCCGACGGCACCACGGCGAAACCCACGCCGGGCATCATCATCACTCCCCGATCGCGAGCGGCATGGTGCATCGCATGCAGTCGCTCGAACACCGGCAGCTCACCGGTAACGTCCAGATAGTGAGTCCGCGTACGCAGGCACGCCTCGGCCATCGGCACGGCGGTGGCGGAAAAGGGACCGGCCACGTGGATTACGACGTCGACCCCGCTCAAGGCCGCGTCCAGGCCCGCCGCGTCGTCGAGCCTGGCGACCCGGTACTCGAGCCGATCGGGCGCCGCTTGCGCGGCCAGCGAGCTCGGATTGCGGCCGGCCAGAATCGGCCGCAGGCCGCACGCCAAAGCCCGTCTCAGCAAAAGCCCCCCGGTATGCCCGGTCGAGCCATAGATCAGCAGCGGATCTGACCGTTGCTCAGCGGGGCTCACCAGCCTGCCGGGAGAAAGGCCGCTGGATCAGGGGTGGTCATAGCCGACGATCTCCTCGATGGCCGGTGTCCCGCTGATCGCATGGGCGGCGAGCAGCCCCGACATGACCGCCGTTTCCACGCAGCCCTCGTTGAACCCGGCGTCGGTCCAGTCGCCGGCAATGGTGAGATTGTCGTAGCTGTTGTCCAGCGGCGAGATCCGGTACTTGAGGGTGCCCGGCCGGGCCAGCACGTAACGGTCGGTGGGGTTGACGTTGGCGGTCCAGAATTGCGAGTCGAAGCGATCCTCGCCGGTGGCGCCGGCGCCCCCGCCGGCCTCCTCCGCGGGATCCATCAACAAGCCCCATCGAAACTCCCCTTGCTCGTCAACGGCCTTCGGCCACAGCGTCGCGACGTCGTTGCTGAGATACCGGATCGCGCTCAGGCGCACCTCTTCTCGGCGCCGGGCGGGGTATTCGACGTCGTCCTCGGCGGGAGGTGCCGGCGGATCGGCAAGCGCATTGCAAAAATAGGCGATCGCCCCCGGCGCCACCGGCCATTGCTCCTCTGGGATGAGCTGGCGCATGTCGGCCCAGGTATTGAACGGTTCGACGTATCCGGACACGTTTACCGCCGGTTGAGACCAGCCGAGCGACTCCATGTCTTCCCGCATCCAAACCTGAAAGGCCTGGGTCGGGATGGTTGCGACGTGCTCGACCATGTCTCGCCAGCGTTGGTCTCTGGCCAATATGTCGCGGCACACGTAGGGAATCTCGCCGACGCTGACCCCCAGGACAACGAAATCGAAATCCTCGCCGACGGCCAGGTGGCGGCGGGCAACGCTGCGGCGATCCCAATGCGATTCGTATTGCCGATGCTGGGTTCTGTGCTGCTTGCCCGAGACCAGTTGCTCGTAGTCGGGCTCTGAGGGCCAGCACGGGACGCCTCCGACGTCGATCAGCGGGCGGTATTCACCGCCGCCGCGAACCTTTGCCTGGACGTCGAAGTGGAGCGTCTTCACGTAGGGGCATTCGTCAGGCCCGATATCTTCGGCGCGCGATAGCTCGACGTCGGTGAGCCGGTGGAAGAACTCGAACGACACCCCGCGATTGCGCAGCACTTCGTACAACGGCGCGAATACGACGTCTCCCATCCCGGCGCGCATTTTCCAAAAGATCGCCCCGCGGTAGGTAAACAGCATGCGCAGGCTCGCGCGGAGACCCTGGCCCGCGGCGAGTCCGGGACGCTCGACCCCGGCGCCGCCGTAAGCGAAGATCAGATCGTAAAGCCCTTTCACGAAGGCCGAGTTCAAAGACCGCTCGGACGCGCCGTTGAGCCTTAGCCAATCGAGGCTCTCGTAATCGTCAATAGCCTCGAAGCCGCGCGGATGGAACACCAGACCGAAGCGAACGATCCCGACCATCATCGCCAGCACCAAATCAGTAATTTCCCACTGGTAGCGCAGATCCTCATCCCGCTCGATGACCCGCTCGAGCTGCTTGCGCGCGTTGGCGGCCAGCATCTCGAGCAGCTTCAGCACCAGGTTTTGCGGATACGTGGGCAGCGACCGGCAGACGACCTCGAGGATGGCGGCGGCCTCGGCCAGGCTGGCGGAGGCCAGGGAAAGACCGTATTTCAGCATCCGGTTGAGGCGCTTCAGCACGTCTTCGCTGGAGCTCATCCGATCCCAGCGCTCCGCGGCCGGGCCGAGCGGCTCGCCCGCGGCGGACTTAGAGTCGCCACCGGGGTGGGTGTCGACCCCGGTCAGCAGCATGCGCAGCAGGGCGGCGGCGTGCGCCAGATAGCTGGCAACGCTGAACGGATTGTGATTGTCGAGCGGGTCGCCCGGCAGCCCCTTGGCCGGGGGAAAGCACGCGGTGCGGTTCATCCAGCCCAGGAACCGATCCCGGTCGGTGACCCCGACGAAGGGGTCGGGAAAGAACGCATCGTCCCAGTCCGCGATGCGACAATGCTTCGGGTCCCGCCCGAGTTCGCCATAGCACTGCCGAATCAGGCGAAAGGCGTTCTCGTAGAAGCCCATCCAGACGTGCAAGCCGTGCTCCTCGATGCGGCCGGCCGGGCCCCGACCCGACGCGCCCTTGCCCCCGAGCCGCCAGCCCAACTGGTACACGGTCACCTCATAGCGCCCGCGATGCTTGGGTTTGGTCAACTCGAACGCCGCCGCGAGTGACGCGCAGCCACCGCCTATGACGGCGACCTTGATCGGCCCCTTCTCGTTCATTGGTCCTCCTTGAATTGCTCCCTGAGCCGCGCCGGCCGCCACTGGCCGAAGCCTAGCCAATAAGCACGTCAGCAGGCAAGTGGGGCGCGGCACGCGATCTTTCGAACCTTTTGAGGTCGCGCGATGGTAGAATCATTCGGAGTCAGTACCGACGGCTGTTCATCGAACCGCCACGGCGCGGAATAAATAATCCAGTTCACCTGGGAGGCGCACGCACCTGCGTGCAAAGGGTCAAAAACTTGAGCACTAGGTTTCTCGGAGCCCTGAGGATATGCGGTTTCGTGTCGGTGGCAAGCATGACGATTCCGGCTCAGGCGCAGGATGCGCCGGCGAGTCCGGCCGCGCGTTTCGCGGGCGTGCTGGAAGAGGTCGTGGTCATGGCCCAGAAACGTTCCGAAAACGTCCAGGACGTGCCGGTTGCGGTGTCCGTAATGACCGCGGACATGATTCGCGAATCCGGGATGCAGACCATCAAGCGGCTGACCGATTTGAACCCCAGCGTGTCCTACGATCCGGCCCAGAGCTTTCAGCGCAGCAGCCTGAAGATCCGGGGCATAGGCACGGTCGGTAATTCGCGCTCCTTCGAGGGCGCGGTCGGCGTTTTCGTCGACGGCGTTTACCGGCCACGCACCGCGATGGGGCTGATGGATCTGCTGGACATAGAGCGTCTCGAAGTCCTGCGCGGCCCCCAGAGTACGCTGTTCGGCAAGAACACCGTGGCCGGCGCGATCGCGCTCGAGAGCGTCGCTCCCAATAACGCTGAGACCGGCGGCTACGTGGAAGGCCGGGCAGGTAATCTGGATTCGAGGTACTTGACCGGCGCCCTGAACGTGGCGGTCAACGAAAGCGCCGCGCTGCGTTTTGCAGCGGTGTACAACGAGCGCGACGGCACCTTCGAGAGCCCCGACAACGGAAATCAGTACGACACCATCGACCGCTACGGCCTGAAGGCGCAGTTGCTTTGGGAACCGAGCGCAAACACCGAGGTCCGGATGATCGCCGACTACGCCAAATCGGACGCCAACTGCTGCTGGGGCTCGGCCCAGATTCTCAACGGCCCGACCTCGCCGCTGATCGCTCTGTACAGCTCATTGAACGGGCTGAGCTTTACGCCGGCGCCCGACGCGGAGCGAACCCGCAGCGAATCGCTCAACTCGGAGTCGGGGGAATTGATCGAGGACGCGGGCCTCACCGCGACGATCATCTGGCGCTGGGCAGACAAGACCCTGACCTCGATCACCGCCTATCGGGACTGGGAGCACAGCCAGATCGACGCGGATGCCGATTTCACGCCGGCGGACCTCTTTGTGCTTAGCGAACCGGCCGACATCGAGAGCTTCAGCCAGGAATTCAACCTGGCCCTGGCGGCGGGCGAACGGATCGACCTGCTGGTGGGGCTCTACTACGGCGTGGAGGACTATGCGAGCGAACGCAGCGTGGAAAACGGGGCCGATGCGGATAATTACCTCAACGCCCTGATCAGCGCCGACCTGGGCGCGGTTGCCTGTTTGCCGCCGGTCGTGACGGAGGACTGCGTATTTCCGGTCGGCATCGGCGCGCTGCTCCCGAACGGTCAGTTTTCGCGCGAGATTTACCGGCAGGACAGCACCAGCCTGGGGATATTCGCGCACGCGACCACCGGTCTGTCGGACCGCTTCGACCTGGTGACCGGCCTGCGCTACAGCATCGAGGACAAAGACGGTGGCGTAGACGTCTTGTTCTGGTACGACTCCCCGATCGCCCGGGCGGCGCTGGCGGCGGCCGGCTTGCCGGACGACGGCACTCCGCGCAACGGGCTCGACCTGATCGGTACCGTCTACAGCCCCTCGTTCGAGACCGACATCCGCGACCAGGTCGTTACCGGCACCGTTTCGCTCCAGTACCGGCCGCGTGATGGCCTGATGTTTTACGGCGGCTATCACAGGGGCTATAAGGCCGGCGGGGTAAACCTCTGGCGCGAGGGCGTGATCACCGACACGACCTACGACCCGGAGACGGCTGACAGTTTCGAGGTCGGCCTCAAGGCCGATTACTGGGATGGGCGCGCCCGGACCAACGTGGCCGCGTTTCATACCGAATACTCGGACCTGCAAATCAACTTCTTTACCGGTCTGGAGTTCAGAACCGAAAACACCGGCAAAGCGAGTTCCAAT